>NZ_QGSW01000120.1:0-19585 GCF_003176715.1 Micromonospora sp. S4605 | reverse complement strand
GTGCGGCGGCCACCTGGGCGGCCGCCTCGGCGCGCGTCTCGGCCAGTTGGCGTTCCACCCCGACCGGGGACAGCTCGGCGTGCAGCGCCTCGCTGAGCGTCTGCACGATCTGGTCGAGCCGGTCCACCGCCTCCCAGGTGCGGGCCACCTGGCCGGGCAGGCCGGGCGCGTTGCGGTGCCGCATCCGGTTGTTGCGCGAGGCCCGCTGGCAGGCGCCGTCGTTGTCCCGGCAGTAGCGGAACGGCCGGCCCGCGCCGGCGCGCTGGGGCACCGGGCGTCCACAGTGCGCGCAGGGACGGGTCTCGACGGGGGTGGGCTGGGCGTCCATCGAGGGCGAAGTCTAGTGCCGCGCCGACCGGCGGCCCCGCGCCGGCCGCCGTGGCCACGCCGGGGGCGGCCGGTCAGCTCTCGGCGCGGGCGACCCGGTCCAGGGTGTAGCGGCGTTGCAGCAGCATCGCGGCGAGCATCGCCGCGGCGGGCAGCAGGCCGAAGCCGTAGCGGACGGCGGTCAGCGCCGAGTCCGGCTGGACCACCGTCTCGCCGGCGACGGACGCGACGAAGCCGCCACCGGCCAGGCACAGGGCGTAGAGGTACGGGCCGAGCGCCGCGCCGGTGGCCTCGGTGGCCGTCCAGACACCCGTGTAGGTGCCCGCGCCCACCCCGGTGCCGGCCCGGATCACGTCCGGGACCATGGAGAACGGCAGCAACTGCATGCCAGCGAACGCGACGCCGAGCACCGCCACCGCGCCGACCAGCAGCGGCAGCCCGGCCGGGCGACCCACCGCGAGCACCAGCGAGCCGGCGGCGAAGGCGCCCTGCGCTGCGAGCAACGCCCGCTGCTTGCCGACCCGGCGGGCCACCGCCAGCCAGGCCGGGGTGACCAGCAGCGCCGGCGCCACGAACGCGGCGACCAGCACGGTGGTCAGCCCGGCCCGCCCCAGCTCGTACTCGGCGTAGTAGGGCACGCCGGCGAGGACTAGGTGGGTGGTGGTGGACATGGCCAGGTACGCGGCGACCAGCCAGCGGAACTGCCGGTCCCGCAGCGCCGCGCCCAGCGCCCGCCAGCCGCCCTCGTGCGCCGGCGCCGACGCCGCGGCGACCCGGCGCAGCCGGCCGATGCCGGCCACCCCGACCAGCATGGCGGCGAGCATCCCGACCGCGAGCAGCAGCCCCATCCGCTGGTAGCCGTCGCGGGTGGCCGCGTCGCCGCCGGCCAGCAGCGGCGCCAGCAGCCCGGACACCAGGATGCCGAGGGTGAGCACGACCATCCGGAAGGCCATCAGCCGGGTGCGCTCGTGGTAGCCGATCCGCAGGTCGGCGGGGGTGGCCAGGTAGGGCACCTGGTACGCGGCGAAGAGCAGGTTGCCGGCGACGAAGGCGACCGCCACCCAGGCGGCGGCCGGGGCGCCGGTCAGCCCGCCGGGCACCGCGAAGAGCCCGGCGAACGCGACCGGCAGCGCGCAGCCGATCAGCAGCAGCCGGCGCCGGTCGCCGCGGCGGGCCTGTTCGACGTCGCAGCGGTGCCCGATCCACGGGTGCAGCAGCACGTCGGCGACCTTCGGCAGCAGCAGCGCCAGGCCGGCCAGCCAGGGCGCCACGGCCAGCACGTCGGTCAGGAAGTAGAGCAGCAGCAGGCCGGGGACGGTCACCCAGACGCCCATGCCGAGTGAGCCGGTGGCGAAGCCGGCCAGCGGCCCGCGCGGCAGCGTGGTCCCCTCACCGGTGGCCGGCTGGTGGTCGAGCCCGGTCATCGCCGCCTCCTGTCCGGGCCCACGCCCGCGCCAATCCAACGGATGCTGGATTGTAGGGGCAGAATGGCGGCCATGACCATGCCCCGACGCCGCCCGGGCCGGCCCCGGCGGGACGAGACCCGACCGACCCGCGAGCTGGTGCTCACCGTGGCCACCCGGCTCTTCGCCGAGCGGGGGTTCGACGCCGTCGGGCTGCGCGACGTGGCGGCGGCCGCCGGCGTCGACGTGGCGACCGTCTCGCACCACACGGGCACCAAGGCGCAGCTCTACGACGCCTGCTTCGCCCGGGTCTTCGCCGCCGAGCGTCAGGTGTTGGAGGCGGCGGCCGAGCGGGCCCGCACGGCGTTGCCGGCCGGGCCGGAGGCGGCCCGGCGGGCCCTGCACGACCTGGTCGACGTCTTCGTCGACTTCCTGGAGGACCGGCCGGAGACCACCGCGCTGTGGCTGCGCCGCTGGCTGGAGCCGCACCGGCACGCCGAGCTCGACGAGCGGTACGCCGCGCCGCTGTACCGGCTGGTGGCCGAGCTGCTCACCGCCGCCGCGGCGGCCGGCGCGCTGGTCGAGCCGACCCCGCACATCACCGTGCGCAGCCTGGTCTGGGCGGTGCACGGGCACGTGGTGGCCCTGGCGGCGGCCCCGTCCGGGGCCCGGGAGCGGAGGGAGTTCCGGATGTTCGTGCACCGGTTCCTGGACGGCCTGTACGGCCCGGCCGGCTCTTGACGGGGGACCGCGACCCGGCCATTATCCATCAGTCGTTGGATTAACGTCGGGAGGCGGGTATGGGCGGGCAGCCGACAGTGGCGGTGATCGGCGCCGGGGCGGCCGGGCTGGCGAGCCTCAAGGCCCTCGCCGACGTCGGCGTGCCGGCGGTCTGCTTCGAGGCCGCCGACCAGGTCGGCGGCCTCTGGGTGTACGGGGCGCCCGGGTCGCCCGCGTACCGCACCCTGCACCTGAACACCAGCCGGCGGCGCACCGAGTTCGCCGACCACCCGATGCCCGAGGACTGGCCGGACTACCCCGACCACACCCGCATCGCCGGATACCTCGCCGACTACGCGCACCGGTTCGGGCTACTCGACGCCGTCCGGCTGCGGCACACCGTCGAGCGCGTCGTGCAGGACCCGGGCGGCACCTGGACGGTGCACGCCACCGGGCCGGACGGGCCGGTGGCCGTCACGGTCGCGGCGGTGGTGGTCGCCAACGGCCACAACCGGGTGCCCAAGCCGCCCAGCCCCGGCTACCCCGGCACCTGCACGGCCGAGCAGTGGCACAGCCACGACTACCGGGGGCCGGAGCAGCTCGCCGGCCGGCGGGTGCTGGTCGTCGGGGGCGGCAACTCGGCGATGGACATCGCCGTCGACGCCTCGTACGCGGCCGCCCGCACCCTGCTGTCGCTGCGCCGGGGCGTCTGGGTGGTGCCGAAGTACCTGCTCGGCCGCCCGTCGGACACCCTCAACGGGGCGCTGGCCCGGCGGCTGCCATGGCGGCTGCGGCAACGGATCAGCCAGCTGACCCTCACCGCCACCGTCGGCCCGCCCACCCGGTACGGCCTGCCCGCCCCGACCCACGGCTTCCTGCAGGACCATCCCACCCTCTCCGACGGGCTGCTGTCCCGGCTGACCCACGGCGACATCGAGGCCCGCCCCGGCATCGCCCGCTTCGACGGCGACCGGGTGCAGTTCACCGACGGCCGCAGCGACGAGATCGACCTCGTCGTCTGGTGCACCGGCTACCGGGTGGAGATCCCGTTCCTCGACCCGGCGCTGCTCGGCGAGGGCGCGGAGACCCTGCCGCTGTACCGGCACGTGTTCCACCCCGACGCGCCCGGTCTGCTCTTCGTCGGCCTGATGCAGTCCACCGGGGCGGCGTTCCCGCTGGTCGAGGCGCAGGCCCGGCTCGTCGCCGGGCACCTCGCCGGCCGGTACGCGCTGCCCGACCCGCAGACCCAACGGGCCGCCTGCCGGGCCGAGCTGCGGGCGGCGACCGCCCGGTGGGGCCAGCGCCGGCCGGCGATGCGGGTGGACTTCGACGCGTACCTCAGCGAGCTGGGTCGGGAACTGGCCGCCGGCGCCCGCCGGGCCCGCTCCACCGCCACCGCGGCGCGCCCGGGAGCCCGGCCGTGAGCCGGCTGGCCGGCCGGCGGGTGCTGGTCACCGGGGCGGACGGCACCTTCGGGCGGCACCTCGGCGCCGCACTGACCGCCGCCGGCGCCCGGGTGGTCGGGCTCGACCTGCACGGCTCGCCGGAGGCCGACGTCCCGGTGCTGCGCTGCGACCTGACCGACCCGGCCGCCGTGCCGCCGGCGGTACGCGCCGCCGTCGACCGGCTCGGCGGCCTGGACCTGCTGGTCAACAACGCCGGCGTCGGCGGGCCGGCCCCGGCCGAACTGCCACCCGACGCGGTGGTGCGTCAGCAGCTCGAGGTGAACCTGCTGGCCGCCTGGCGGACCACCGCCGCGGCGCTGCCCGACCTGGTCGCCGCGCGCGGCCGGGTGATCTTCGTGGCCAGCCGGATGGCCGTGCTGCCGCTGCCGCTGGCCGCCGCCTACGGGGTCAGCAAGCGAGCCCTGGTCGCGTACGCCGACGCGCTGCGCCACGAGGTCGGCACCCACGTCGGGGTGAGCGTCGTCTACCCGAGCATGGTGGCCTCACCGATCCACGACAGCACCGCCGAGGCCGGGCTGTCGCTGCGGGGGGTGTCCCGCCCGGAGCCGGTGCAGGGGGTGGTCCGGGCCATCCAGCGCGCCGCCACCGCCCGCCGCGCCCCCCGGGACGTGGCCACCACCCGCCGGGGACGGCTGGAGCTGGCGCTCGCCCGGCACGCGCCCGGCCTGGCCGACCGGGTCGTACGCCGGACCGTGGCCGCCCGGATCGCGGCCGGCGACCTGGACGCCGCGCCGCTGGCCGCCGGCATGGTCCGCCGGCACCACGACGCCGCCCGCTGACCCCACCGGCCGGTCGGCTCGGGACGTGGCCACCGCGGGCTCGGGACCGGTCGGCGGCGACCCGGGTGGGTGGCGTGGCGACGACGGCCCGGACCGGTCGGCGGCGACGATCCGGGTCAGGGCGTGGCGACCGCGGCCCGGGACCGGTCGGCGGCGATCCGTACCGCCAGGCCGCCCAGCACGGTGCCCATCACCCAGCGCTGGATCCGCAGCCACAGCGGCCGGCGGGCGAAGAACCCGGCGAGCGTGCCGGCGCCGAGCACGATCAGCGCGTTCACGGTCAGCGCGACGGTGATCTGGGTCAGGCCGAGCAGCAGGCTCTGCGCCGCGACGTGTCCCCGCTGCGGGTCGACGAACTGCGGCAGCAGCGACACGTAGAGGATCGCGATCTTCGGGTTGAGCAGGTTGGTGACCAGCCCCATGGTGAACAGCCGCCGGGGCCGGTCCGGCGGCAGCGGCGCCGGGTTGAACGGCGACCGTCCACCGGGGCGCAGCGTGCGCCAGGCCAGCCAGAACAGGTACGCCGCGCCGGCCAGCTTCACCGCCGTGTACAGCGCCGGCACCAGGACGAAGATCGTGGCCAGGCCCGCCACCGCGGCGGCGAGGTAGACCGCGAAGCCGGCGGCGACGCCGAGCAACGAGATCAACCCGGCCCGGCGGCCCTGGGTCACCGAACGGGACACCAGGTACACCATGTTCGGCCCGGGCGTGAGCACCAGCCCCAGCGCGACCAGCCCGATACCTACCACCGCACCCGTACCGACCATCATCAGACCCCCCGTTCGCCCGATCGACCCTATGCCCGCACCGACCGGTCGGCCGAGAGCCACCTGGGGTCCGGTGGCTTGAACCGGGTCACCGGGTGCGGAACCGGGCGGGTGCCCCCGGGCCGGCCGCCCCGGGTGCCGGTGGGCAGACTGGGCCGGTGACGATCATGCTCCACGCGCCGGCGTCCCCCGCCGCACCCGAACTCGTCCTGCGTCCCTGGCGTGCCGAGGACGCCGACGCGCTGGTCGACGTCTACCGGGACGCGGTGCTGCGCCGGTGGACGACGGTCCCGGTGACCAGCCACGCCGAGGCGCGCCGGTGGCTCGCCGACGTCCAGGAGGGTTGGGACAGCGGCCACCGGTGCACCTTCGCGGTGCTGGAGCCGCTGCCCGACGGCGACCGGCTGGTGGCCAACGTGGTGGTCAAGCAGCTTGCGCCGGGGCGGGAACACGCCGAGGTCGGCTACTGGACGGCCGCCGTTGCCCGGGGGCGGGGGATCGCCCCGCGCGCCCTGGAGGCGGTGACCCGGTGGGCGTTCGACCGGTTCGCCGCCGCCGGTCTGACCCGGCTGGACCTGCTGCACCAGGTGGACAACCCGGCCTCGTGCCGGGTGGCGGAGAAGACCGGCTACCGGTTCCAGGAGGTGCTGCCGGCCCGGCCGCCGTTCCCGCGCGACGGGCACCGGCACGCCCGGTGGGCCGGGTCACCGGCCTGACGGTGCCGGGAATGCCGGCCCCGCCCGATACGCTGCGCCCTCCGACGACCGCGATACGGTGGGCTGCGGGAGGTGGCGGGTGAACGGCTGGGAAGCGAGCGTCGAGGCGCAGATCCGATCCGCCCAGGAGCGGGGCGAGTTCGACAACCTGCCCGGCATGGGCAAACCGATCCCCGGCCGCAACCTGCCCTACGACGAGTCCTGGTGGATCAAGAGCTTCCTGGAGCGGGAGGCGCTCCCCAGCGACCTGCTGCTGCCCACCCCGCTGCAACTGCGCCGCAAGGTCGAACGGGTGCCCGACGAGGTGCGGGACCTGCCGACCGAGGAGGCGGTGCGGGGGTACGTGGCCGACCTGAACGCCGAGATCATCGCCTGGCTGCGCTACCCGGAGGGGCCGCGGGTGGTGATCCGCCCGGTGAACGCCGACGACGTGGTCCGCCGCTGGCGTGCGGAGCGTCGACCGGCCGCCACCACGCCCGCCGCGCCGGCGTCCGCACCGGCCGCCGCCCGGCGTACCCGCCGCGGTTGGTGGCTGCCCTGGCGCCGCCGGACCGCGTAGCCCCGCCCGTGCTGGTGGGGATCAGTCCAGCGCGGCCCGCCAGGTCCAGGACGTCCGCCGGGGCCGTCCCGGCAGCTCACCCCGCCCGGTGAGCCAGAGCAGCACCGCCGCCGGGGGCCCGTCCGGGGCGTCCGGGAACAGCCGGCCGAGCACCGCGGCGCTGAGGTCGTCCGGCGGCTGCCACGGCACCCCCAGCCCGCGGGTGATGTCGTAGGTGTGCAGCAGCGTCTCGGCCACGCCCATGGCCGCGAACCCCGGCGGGTCACACGGCCCGTAGTGCCAGGCCCGGCTCTCCGGCAAGGCGGCGTCGACCGCCGCCCGCAGCAGCACGCCGCACGCGGTGACCACCCGAAGCACCTCCCGGGGCGTGGCGGTGGGCGCCACGACGAGGTCGAACGGCAGGTAGCCGGCCTCCGGCCGGCCCGCCACCTGGCCGGCGTAGCCCAGCAGGTCGTGCGCCACGTGCGCGGCCGTGGTCCAGCAGCTCCAGGTCAGGTCGCCGGCGGGCACCCGCCAGTCCCGCTCGTCGTACGGGTTCAGGACGGCGGTCATCACGGCCACCGCGCGCTGCACGTCGGCCCCGGTCATCGGCATCCCCCGACGGTGCCAGCGATGACCGCCCGGTACAACCGGGAAAGATCCTCAGCCGTACGGCCGGAGCCGTCAGTCGTCGCCCGCGTCGTGGGCCAGCAGCGCCAACTGGATCCGGTTGGTCATGTCCAGCCGGGTCAACGCACTGGAGATGTGCGCCTTCACGCTGCCCACCGAGAGGAACAGCCGGCCGGCGATGTCGGCGTTGGACAGACCTTCCGCCACCGCCCGCGCCACCTGCTGCTCGCGTTCGGTGAGCAGGGCGAACCGCTCCCGGGCGCGGCGACGCCGTTCGTCGACCGGGTCGGCACCGGCGGCGACCCGGTCGATCAGGGCGCGCGCCACCGTGGGCGAGAGCACCGGCTCCCCGGCGGCGGCCCGGTGCACGGCGTCGACGATCCGCTCCGGCGGCGTGTGCTTGACCAGGAACCCGGCCGCGCCGGCCCGCAGCGCCTCCAGCACGGTGGCGTCGGCGTCGAAGGTGGTCAGCACGATGACCGCTGGCCGGTGTCCGCCGCGGGCACCGAGGTTCCGGGTCGCCGCGATCCCGTCCAGCACCGGCATGCGGACGTCCATCAGCACCACGTCCGGCCGCAGCCGGGCCACCGCGTCGGCGACGTCCGCGCCGTCGGCGGCCTCACCGACCACGTCCAGGTCCGGGGCGCCGCCGAGCATCAGGCGCAGCCCGGTACGCACCAGCGCGTCGTCGTCAACGAGCAGGACACGGATCCGGTCCGCTGTCACGTCGGCCAGGATAGCCGGGTGGTCAGCCGGAACGACCCGTCGGCGACGCCGTGCTCGATGGTGCCCCCGTCCAGGGCCACCCGCTCGGCGAGGCCGGTCAGTCCCGCTCCCGCGCCGGGCAGCTCGCCGGTGGGCGTACCCGGCAGGGGATTGCTGACCGACGCGACCACGCCGGTGTCCGGGCCGGCGTCCACCCGGACCGCGACGTGCACGCCCGGCGCGTGCTTGCGGGCGTTGGTCAGTCCCTCCTGGACGGTGCGGTAGACGGTGCGCTGGGTGGCCGGGCGCAACGCCTCGGCGGCGCCCGGGGCGCACTCCATCTCAAAGCTCACCCGCTGCCCGGCGGCCCGGGCCTCGGCCACCAGCCGGGGGATGTCGGCCAGCCGCGGCTGCGGCGCCACCCGTTCCCGGCCGTCGCCGCCGTCGGTGCGCAGCACCGCGAGGACCTCGCCCAGCTCGTCCAACGCCCGCACGGCCGCGTCCCGGATCACCTCGACCGCCTGGCCGATCTCGGCGGCCTCCAGTGGCCGCCCGACGCCCGCCTCGGCCTGCGCCGTGCGGTACGCCAGGCCGCCCGCGTGCACCGACAGCAGCGAGATCCGGTGCGCCAGCACGTCGTGCATTTCCCGGGCGATGCGTTCCCGCTCGCCGCGCCGGGCGTCGGCGAGCCGGCGGCGGTGCTCCTGCCGCTCCCGCTCGGCGTCACGGCGCAGGCTGGCGATGAGCTGCCGGCGGGCCCGGGTGGCCATGCCCCAGCCGAGCGGCACCAGGTACATCATGCCGACGATCGCCACGGAGGCGAACACGCCGGTGCCGGGGGCGGGGTGCACCGCCCCGAAGATCACCGCCGGCACCAGGTAGCCGGCGGTGGCCAGGGAGGCGGGCAGCCAGTCCCGGCGCACCGCCACGGTCAGCACCGCCACCATCGTGGCGCCCACCGCGGTGCCGGCCACGTACAGCGCCGGCACCAGCGCGACGGCCAGCGCCATCGGGAAGCGGCGCCGCCACCACAGGGCCAGGCACGCGGCAGCGCCGACCCACGGGTCGGCGGCGAGCATCCAGGCCGGGACCGCCTCGGCGTAGTAGGGCGGGTCCTCGCTCCACACCGACAGCCCGACCAGCGCCGCCGCCGCGAACAGCGACGCGTCCACCACCCAGTCGCGGACCCGGGCGGTCGGGTGGTGGACGGTGCGCGCGGTGCTCGGCGCGGCTCCGGTGCTGGCCGCGCTGGCGGCGGTGTACACGGTGGCCGGGTCGACCCGGCAGTGGTCGGGTGCGGCGCTGGTCGTGGCGGTGGTGGTGGCGGCCGGGTACGCGGCGGTGGTGCCGTCCTGGCGGTACGCGGTGCACCGGTGGGAGGCCACCACCGAGGCGGTGTACGCGTCCGCCGGGTGGTTCGTGCGGGAGTGGCGGGTCGCCCCGATGTCCCGGATCCAGACCGTCGACCGGGTACGCGGGCCGTTGCAGCAGCTGTTCGGGCTGGCCACGGTGACCGTGACGACCGCCTCCGCGCACGGCCCGGTACGGCTGGTGGGGTTGGACGCGGAGGTGGCCGCGCGTACCGCGGCACAGCTCACCGAGCTGGTGCGGCGGACGCCGGGGGACGCGACATGAGCGGGTGGCGCCGGCTGGACGTGCGGATGGTGTGGGTGGACGTGGTCCGCAGCCTGCTGTCGCTCGCGCCGACCGGCCTGGCGGTGGGGGTGTTCCGGGTCGAGGCCCGGCTGTCCACGCTCTGGCCGGTGCTCGCGGTCGCCGCGGTCGGCCTCGCCCGGGCCGGGCACGACCTGCTCCGCTGGGCGAAGACCCGGTACCGGGTGACCGGGGAGCGGGTCGAGCTGCGCACCGGCCTGCTGGTGCGGACCCACCGGTCGGTGCGGCGGGACCGGATCCGCAGCGTGACCGCGACGGCGCTGCTGCGGCACCGGCTGGCCGGGCTGCGGGTGGTGACGGTCGGCGCCGGGCTGCCCGGCAGCGAAGGGGAGGCGGCGCTGCGGCTGGACGCGGTCTCCGTCCGCACCGCCGAACGGCTGCGCCGGGACCTGCTCGGCGGCCACCCGGACGCGCCGGCGGGCGAGCGTGCGGGGGCGGGCGGCGATGCCGGGTCGGCCCGGAGCGGGGGAGCGGTCACCGGCGACGCCCGGCTCCTCGCCCGCATCCGCTGGTCCTGGCTGGTGCACAACGTGGTCAACGGCTGGGCGTTCGTGATGGCGGCCGGCCTGCTCTGGGGCGCGTACTGGACGGCCGGGTCGTTCGGGTTCGACGCCGCCGGCGCGGTCGCCGGGCTGCTGGACTGGCGCGCGCTCGGGGTCGGCCGGTCCGTCGTGGTCGCCGTCGCCGCCGCGGGTGTGCTCGGGGTGGCCGGCATGGCGGTGGCGTTCGTCGCCGAGTTCTGGGACTTCCGGCTGACCCGGGTGACCACGGCGGCCGGCAGCGTGCTGCGTACCACCCAGGGGTTGTTCAAGACCCGCGAGGTCGACCGGGACGACGACCGGCTGCGCGGCGTGGAGATCTCCGAACCGGTGCTGTGGCGCTGGATGGGCACGGCGGACACCAACGTCATCTCCACCGGCCTGACGATGTGGAGCATGACTCCGGCCACCACCGTCCTGCCCCGCGGTCCGGTCCGGGTGGCCCGCTCGGTGGCCGCCGCGGTGCTCGACGCCGACCCGAACCCGTTCGAGGCGCCGCTGGTCCGGCATCCGCGGGCCGCCCTGCGCCGCCGGCTCGGCTGGGCGGCGCTGGTCGGGGCGGCGCTCACCGGGGCGCTCGCCGGGCTGGGCGCCGTCCTCGACCTGCCCCGGTTGTGGCTGGCCGGGCCCGCGTCGGCGTCGCTGCTGGCGGGGGCCGCGCTGGTGGCGTACCGGGCGCTCGGGCACGCCACGGTCGGCGGCTACCTGGTGGTCCGCTCGGGGCTGGTCAGCCGGTCCACGGCGGCGGTGCGCGGCGGCGCGGTGATCGGCTGGCGGGTCCGGCAGAGCCTGCTGCAACGCCGGCTCGGCCTGGCCACGCTGATCGCCGCCACGGCCGCCGGCCACGGCCGGTACGCGGCGGTCGACCTCGCCGCCGGCGACGCGGTCGACCTGGCCGAGCGGACGCTGCCCGGCCTGCTTGCCCCGTTCGGCACCGCACCGCCGGATCACCACCTGTCGTCGCCCCGGCAGCTCGCCTGAGCTTCCCCCGGCTTTGAAGGTTTCGGGCGCCCCAAGCTGCTGTGGTCGACGAAAAGTCTCCACCGGAGGTTCAACGATACGGTTCAGGATATGAGTGTTGGTATCAAGGACATCGCCCATGCCGTCGACGCCGTCACCGTCATGCGGCTCCTTCCGGCCCGGCCGCGGCTGCTCGCCCTGGGCGAGCCCACCCACGGCGAGGACGCGTTGCTCGACCTGCGTAACGACCTCTTCCGGCAACTCGTCGAGCAGCAGGGCTACCGGACCATCGCAATGGAGATCGACTGCCTGATGGCCCTGCTCGTGGACGACCACGTCACCTCGGGCAGCGGCACCCTCGACGACGTCATGGAGCACGGCTTCAGCCACGAGTGGGGCGCCTTCCCGGCCAACCGCGAGCTGGTGCGCTGGATGCGCGAGTACAACGAGGGGCGGCCCGCGTCCGAGCGGCTGCGCTTCGCCGGGTTCGACGGCCCGCTGGAGATCACCGCCGCGGCGAGCCCTCGGCAGGCCCTCACCGCGCTGCACGCCTACCTCGCCGCCCGGGTGGACGCGGACCTGCTTCCCTGCACCGCGGCGACACTCGACCACCTGCTCGGCGCCGACGACCGGTGGACCGAGCCCGCCGCCATGATGGACCCGTCCCGATCGGTGGGGCAGACGCCCGAGGCCAGGCAGCTGCGGTTGCTCGCCGACGACCTGGTGGCCCTGCTCGACGCGCAGACGCCACACCTGATCACGACGTCCACCCCGGACGAGTGGGACCGGGCCCGCCTGTACGGCCGTACCGCCACCGGGCTGCTGCGCTACCACTTCTGGATGGCCGACCCGTCACCGAGCCGCCTGGCGCGGCTGCTGTACGTGCGGGACTCGATGATGGCCGCCAACCTGCTCGCCCTCGCCGAACGGGGTCCGACGCTGGTGAACGCCCACAACGGGCATCTCCAGCGGGACAAGAGCAGCATGCGGATGGGCGGCCGGCCGCAGGAATGGTGGAGCGCCGGCGCGATCGTCGACGCCCACCTGGGCGACGAGTACGCCTTCCTGGCCACGGCGCTCGGCACGATCCCCCACCACGGTGTGCAGACCCCACCGCCGGACACCGTCGAAGGGCTGCTCTACGCGCTACCGGAGGACCGGTACCTCGTCGACGCCGGCCGACTGGCCGCCACCGTCGCCGACGCGATGCCCGCTGCCCGGGTTTCCCCCTGGTTCGGCTACGCCCCGCTGAACCCGGCCCACCTGGCGAGCATCGACGGGATCGTGTTCGTCAAGGACGCCACACCGAGCCGGGTCTGACCTCCCCGCCTCCGTCACACCCGGCGGATAGCGTCGCTGGGTCTGCCGTCCCGGGCAGACCCAGCGAGGGGAGACCGCCCATGTCGCGCAACACCGAGACCGTCGAGACCTACCTGGACGGCTTCCGGAAGAACGACCACGCGCAGATCCTGTCCTGCCTGACCGACGACATCGAGTGGACGGTCTTCGGCGCCTTCCACCTGAAGGGCAAGGAGGCGTACGACGCCGCGATCGAGGGGCCCGGGTTCGTGCCGCCGCCCCGGCTGGAGGTGGTCCGCATGGTCGAGCAGGGCGACACGGTCATGGCGGAGCTCGTCGGTTCGGTGCGGCGCGACACCGGCGAGGAGATGCGGATGTCGATGGCCGAGGTGTTCGTGATGCGCGACGGAAGGATCGCCGAGCGGCGCGCCTGGGTGATCGAACTGAAGGAGAACGACCACCGCTGACGGCGCTCCTGGCCAGCGGCCCGCGAGGGTGACCCGGCCGCGGGCCCGATCACCCGCCAACCGCCCGCCGGCGCGTGCTAGCGACTGTGGCGCCCATTATCGGATTATCGGTAACAGCAATCCGACAATCGGAGCGGACAACAAGGACAAATCGGCTGCGCATCATAATGACTGTTCTTGTGCGTAATGGTTCAGCCTGGTGTACCCCACGTCTTCGTCGGCCGCCGCTGACTGCAGGTCGAGAAAGAGATCCTGCGGCAAGGCAGCTTCCGATCGCGGCATAACCTGGTGTCCAGACCCCCAGGGGAAGCCCAGTTCTGCCATCCACCCGGCGTGAACGTCGACCGCCGCCCGGCCGACAAGCCGAACAGCGTGTCAACCAACACCGTGAACGTTCGTGGTCAGGGCACTAGATCGTACGGCGCCGTACCCGCCACACCACCACACCGATCAGGACCGCCGCGACGGCGACGAACAGGGCCGCCTCGATGAGCTGGAACGTCCAGAACCGGTCGGCCGGGTGGTAGATCTTGAACTGCTGGATGCCCCGCGCGTGCAGGAACTGGTTGAGGTTGGTGCCGGCCCGGTTGGCGGCGGCCTCCAGCTCGTAGTACTCGGTCCAGCTCAGCCTGCGCCCGATGGCGTCTGCGTAGCCGTGTTCGATCGTCCAGGAAGCGTTGCTGGGCACGGGCCGGTGCCCCGCCTGGTCCTTCGAGCCGCCGACGGGGACCGGCTCCATGGTGGTGAGCGGCGTGGCGTACGCGGGACGGGCCAACAGCGCCACCGGCATCCGGGCGGCGAGGAACGCCGCGAACGCGACGCCGAACGCGGGCAGGCTGCGCCGCAGGATCGCCCCGGCGGCGGTGGCGACGCCGAACGCGAACAGCGCGTACGCCACCGGAACAAGTCCCTCCAGGTCGAAGGCGTCGTACTGGAACCGCCCTTCCCACGCGTCGAATGGCTGACGGAACCAGGTGAGCACCGCGGTGAACATCCCGGTGAGCGTGACGGTGACGCCGGCCAGTGCCGCGAGCTTGGCCGCCAACCAGCGCATCCGCGGCACGGCCTGCGTCCAGGCGAGCTGCCAGGTGCCGTCCTCCAGTTCGCGCGCGAGCAGTGGCGCACCGAGGAACGCACCGATGACGACGGGGACCAGATAGAAGGCCGCCAGGAGGTTCTCGATGTACCCGTACTCCTCGTCGAGCCGGCGGAAGGAGGCCGTGCAGGCCTCGTTGATACCGGCCTCTCCCGCACACCGGGCGGGACCACCGGGGAACAGGTCGTGGGCCTGCGTCCCGAGCACGAGCAGGGCAATGCCGAACATGCCGACGAGCAGACCCAGGACGCAGACCTCGGTCCGGTGCTGGCGCCAGATCAACCACGTCACACCGCCACCCCCGACGTGACCGCGGCGCTCGGCTCGGACGGCCGGCGCAGGTACGCCAGCACCAGGTCCTCCAGCGCGACCGGCTGGGCCTGCCACCCAGGCGCGGCCGGGATCGCGCCGTCGCGTACCAGCAGGGTCGTGTGCCGGTCGCTGTGGACGGCCTCCACGACGGCGCCGGCCCGGTCGAGGTCGGTGGCCGTGCGCGGGCCGACGAGCAGCCGGTGCTCGGCGAGGAGGGTGTCGATGTCACCGGTGAGCGTGACCCGGCCGTTGTTGAGCACGACCAGGTGGTCGCAGACGCGCTCCAGCTCGTGCACGACGTGGGAGGAGAACAGGACGGTCACCCCGCCTTCGGCCACCGCGCCCATGAGGACCTGCAGGAACTCGTGCCGGGCCAGCGGGTCGAGGCTGGCCACCGGCTCGTCGAGGACAAGCAGGTCCGGCCGCTTCGCCAGGGCCAGAGCCAACGCGACCTGGGCCTGCTGCCCGCCGGAGAGCGTACCGACCCTGCGGTCGAGCGGGATGCCCAGCTTCGCCAGCCGGCCTGCGGCTAGTCCCTGGTCGAACCGCAGGTTGCAAGCCCGGCCGAAATGGAGCATCTCGGCGACGGTGAAGCGCTTGTACAGCGGGTGGTCCTGGGCCAGGAACCCGATCCGGGACAGCGTTTGCGGGGTGCTGGCGGTGACGTCGTGGCCGAGGACCTCCACCGTGCCGGTGCTCGGTGCCAGCAACCCGACGACCAGGCGCAGCAGCGTGGTCTTGCCCGCGCCGTTCGGCCCGACCAGGGCGATCACGCCGCCCGCCGGCAGGGCCAGGGTGCAGTCGCGCAGCGCCCAGCCCTTCCGGTACCGCTTGCCCACACCGTCGGTGCGCAGCGCGAACTCGGTCGCTGTCACGCCACGTTCTCATTCCTCGTCTGCTGGTGGACGGAAGTAAAGAGCGCGTTGACCGCCTGCTCGTCGAGGCCGGCCGCGTAGGCGCGGCGCAGCCAGGTCGCCAGGCCGCGGCGCAGCGACGTGTACGTCGATGCCGGCATCACGGCCGACTGCTGTTCGTTGACGAACGTGCCCTGGCCGGGCCGGCCGGTGACCAGGTTCTCCTGCTCCATCTGCCGGTACGCCTTGGCGACGGTGTTCGGATTGATCGCCAGGTCCTCGACCACCTCGCGGATGAGCGGGAGGCGGTCACCGGGTTGGAGAAAGCCCAGCAGCACCGCCTGGCGGACCTGCTGGACGAGTTGCAGGTACGGCGGTACGCCGGAGTGGGTGTCGAGCCGGAAGATGAACACGGTAGCCCTTTACTGCTTTGCTAGTACCTTAGTAAAGCAACAGGTTGGCGGTCAAGAGAGCCGACGCGCCCGCACGACCGCGGCACCAGATCCGGGCCGTCCTCGGTGGCGTGGCGGGATGGAACTTGCTCCACTGCCCAGCCCAGGGGCGTCTGCGATGCTGTGGGCGTGGAGTACGTGTCCAGAGTGCCGCGACCGCCGCTGGACGGGCTGATCGACGACCTTTACTACCTGGAGGGTGCGCCGCCGTACGCCCGGCTGACGCTGCCGCCCGCGCCGTCGGCGTTGCTCATCGTCAACCTCGGGGCGCCGTTCCGCATCCGCGCCGGCACCGACATCGAGACGGCCGAGTACGCCGACGGCTGCGTGGTCACCATGCCCACCCGCGCGTGGGAGTTCAGCTATCCACTCCGGACCCAGTCCGTCGGCGCGCACGTCAAGCCGTGGGGGCTGGCGCCGTTTCTGCCGATGCCCGCGGCCGAGCTGTGTGACCGGCCGGTGACGGTGGAGCAGGTCTGGGGCCGGCCCGCCATCGCCGAGCTGCGAGACCGGCTGGCCACGGCGGACGGACCGCACGAGATGCTGACGCTGCTCGAGGAGGAGCTGATGCGACGGCTGTGCGAGACCGCCGGCCTGGGGCTGGTCCGCCATACGAGCAGCGTCATCGCGGCGACCAGCGGGGCGGTGGCGATCGGCGACCTGAGCGTGGCAGCCGGTGTCAGCGGCACTCATCTGGCCCAGCGGTTCAAGGAGCTCATCGGCGTCACGCCGAAGCGGCTGGCCCGTACCTACCGCTTCACCGCCACCGTGTTCGCGATCAACCCCGCCGGACCGATCGACTGGGGCGAACTCGCCGGTGGCGCAGGCTACTTCGACCAGGCCCACTTCGGCCACGAGTTCCGGGCGTTCACCGGGCTCACGCCGACCCGGTACGTCGAAGTCCGGCGGCGGTTCCTGCGCGAACATCCCGGTCACGTGCTGGACGGCTGGCCGCTGCCGGCCGATTGATTTCTTACAAGAGCGGCAGCTCACGACCCGCTAATTTGGGGGCACCCCAGAGCAGAGGAGAGCCTCGTGGGCAAGGTGGTCATGTACAGCTCGGTGTCGGTGGACGGCTTCATCGCGGACGAGAACGACCAGCCCGGACCGCTGTTCGACTGGTTGGTCAACGGTGACGTCCCGTTGGACTCCAGCGGCGAGGTGAAGGTGTCGCAGACGTCCTACGACTACACCCGGCCGTACTGGGACCAGATCGGGGTGACAGTCGTCGGCCGCCACGTCTTCGACCTGACGGACGGCTGGGACGGGAAGCCGCCGGGCGGGATCGACCACGTCGTCGTCGTGACCCACCGGGGCAGGCCCGAGGGCTGGCACCCCGAGGCGCCGTTTCACTTCGTCGACGGCGTCGAGGCAGCCGTGGCCAGAGCACAGGAGCTTGCGGGTGACCGGATGGTCGAGGTCGCCGCTGGCGACGTCGGTGGCCAGGTGCTTGCCGCGGGTCTGGTCGACGAGGTGCGCATGGACGTCGTACCCGTGGTGTTCGGGTCCGGCAAGCGCTACTTCGGGCCGGTCCACGCGCAGCACCTGCTGGAGGATCCTGACGTGGTGATTCACGGCAACCGGGTGCTTCACCTGCGCTATCGGGTGCGCCGCTGATCGATCTGACGGTGCGGAAGCCGAGGGCGACGCGACGGCCTGGCCCGCGGCTCGCCGGCGCGGCTGGTGTCCTGGCACCACACACGCCCACACCCGGCCAACCGTGAGTCAAGTCGAGTTAGTGCGTGACCTTGCGGGCGTGGATCCTCGAGGATGGCCTGCTTTTCGGCGGGGATGGCGGGGCGAAGGTCTGTGTCGTGCCATTGATCGCGATGGTCGCCGAGCGCAGCAGCCGCGGCGGCTTGATGACGTTGCGGATCGCCAGCTGAGTCGGCAACCGAGACCTCGCCACCGACGCTGGTGGCTCTGCAAGGATGGTGGCCGTGGCGAGCTTCCACGCGCGGTACGTGTCCGGTGATCCCGACGACGTATGGCGCGATCTGCGCGGTCTTGGCCTACGGGTCTTCGACGCCCCGTACCGGGAGGACGCCGAGGCGGTGGCGCGCGAGTTCGCCGACCGTGCCCGCAGGAACGTCGAGATGCTTGTTGAGCGGCTGCAGGCGCGGGGCTTCCGTGCGGAGGAGAACGACGACGAGGGGACGCCGTGTCGCGCCCACGTTCCCCCGTCGCCGGGCGCGCCCGCGTTGGCCGACTGGCTGGAGGTGACGTTCGCGCCGTTCCCGATGACGGTCAGCGCGTGGATCCGGCAGGTGGGCGATGTGTGGCTCGTCGGGGAATTGCCGGGTTGGCCGGCCAGCGTGCTCGCGGACCCGTTGGTGGTGCAGCTCGAGTGGGCCGAGCGGGGCGGCTCGCGCTCCTACTACGAGGCCGAGCACGCCGCGTACCTCAGGGACACCGCGCGCCGGGACGCTGGCATCCCGTTCCAGCTCGACTACGCGCCCGACGAGCTCCACAAGGCGAACATCAGCGGCGACGCGCCCTACGGCATCGACCTGCCCGGCCCCGGAATCGACGGGAAGGTGGGGCCCGCGATCTGGTTCGTCGACGATCTCAACACTGCGTTTGCGGCCGGCGGATTTCCCGGTGCGCTGTGGGACGAGGGCTACCAGGAGCCGCCCGCTGGATTGCGTGAGTCGCTCGCCGCGGGGCTGCTGCGGCTCTGAGGCCGCCAGACGGCTGGCCGGTCAGACCCAGTTGACTCATTCGGTTAGTGCGTGAAACAGCCCCACCTGCAGGCATCACCGCAGGTGAACGCGACGCGGGCCGCACGAGCGCGGCACCGTTAGCCAACTCAGGTGCGCCAGCTCCCGCCCTGGCCATCGGCACTTCCGGCCGACGTGACCGATGACGGACTGGAAGACAGGCCATTTCAGCACGGCACCTTCGCGAGGACAACGTGATCTTTGCGGACGTCGCCGACCATGGCGAATTCGGCCCGGTCGACGTCGCAGCAGAAGCGGAGGTCGTTGGAAAGATCAACACGTTCGGACGCGGGTAGCTGTGCATAGCAACGAGCATGCTCGGCGGCGCCGCTCATGATGCCAGCGATCAGGTCTGCCCGTCGCGGCGCTGACCCGTTGAGAAGGCCGCTCAGGTACGTCGCACAGGCCCAGTCCTCGGCGGTCCTCCCGGTGCAGATGAGGGTGCGCGGAGTCTCGGCGTGGTTGCTCGCGATCCAGCGGGCGGTGGCACCGACATTCCTCGCTGACACCGCGAGCAGCGCCGTCGGGTCCGGACACCGGGCAAGCCCGAGCGTGCCGTTCGATGTCGCCTGAATCAGGCGCTGGCCGTCAAGCCGCGCTGCCGACATCTCGAACGGCGAGTTCCCGACGTTGAAATCCACGGGCTTGAGGCCGTTGGTCTCCCCGACCAGAAGGCGGTCGGGGAGGAGCCGGTGGAGAGCTCGGCCAACCTCGACCGACGGCGCGCAGGCTATCTCGGTCACGCCACGCTCGAAGGCAACCGCAGCCGTGGTGAAAGCCCGAATCACATCGATGACGACGACGACCCGGCCGGGCGGAGTTTCGGCATCCATACCTACGATCGACACGGCACGGATCATTCGTTCTAGACGTTCGGCCTGCAAGGAGATTCCCGCAGCGAGATCCGGCGCGCTGTCATCGGCCGAGCCGGGAGTGCCGGCTATGTTCCGGAAACCATGTAGGCGGCGAGGATGTGGTTGGGGTGGCGGTCGACGTTCTTGCGGGCGCGGTCGTAGCGCATGGTGGTTCATGGAGGCTCATCGAACTTAAGCGGGGTTGAGGTGTCCGCGGTGGCGTCGGGTGGTCGCGGTGCGGGTGCGTAGCCGCTGATTCTCGGGGTTTCGGAAGCCGTAGGCGTCGCGGGCGACGGTCTTGATGACC
>NZ_QGSW01000199.1:0-19641 GCF_003176715.1 Micromonospora sp. S4605 | reverse complement strand
ACGGGCCAGGGTGAGCAGCGCGTCCAGCACCAGGGCCAGCCGGTCGGTCTCCTCCAGGGCGAGCCGGTGCTCCGCGCGCCCCTGCGGGTCGGTCAGGCTCGGCCCCAGTTCCTCCACCCGCAGCCGCAGCGCGGTGAGCGGGTTGCGTAGCTGGTGACTGGCGTGCGCGACGAAGGCGCGTTGCCGGTCCATCACGTCCGACACCACGTCGGCCATGTGGTTGAAGCTGGTCGCCAGCCGGCGCAGCTCGGGCGGACCCAGCCGGTGCTGCACCCGGGCGCCCCGGTCCCCCTCGGCGATCTCGTGGGTGACCGCGTCCAGTTCGGTGACCGGGCGCAGCACCCAGCCGGCCAGCCCGAACGCGGTGAGCACGCAGGCCAGCACCGCGAGCAGGCCCAGCCCGGCCAGCAGCAGCCACCAGGTGGTGACGGAACGGCGGACCGCGTCGGCCGGGGTGGCCGTGACCACCGCGCCGAGCACCTCACCGCCGTCGTTGATCGGCACCGCCACCACGATCGGCCCGTCCACCCACGGCCAGACCGACTCCGGTCCGCTGGCCTGCTGGCCGGAGAGGGCGGTGTCCAGCGCCGCGCCGGTGCCCGGGGCGGCCCGCCAGCTCGCCGAGGCGACCACGGTACGGCGGTCCCGGTCGACCACCGCCGCGCCGATCCCGTACAGCTCGTCGTAGCTGCGCAGCTCGTTGTCGATCGGGCCGGGCGTGCCGCCGCGCAGCGCCGGGCCGGCCAGCGAGGCGAACCGGGTCGCGTCGGCGAGCCGGTCGGCGCGGACCCGGTCGGTCTCCCGGGTGGCCAGGGTGGCCGCCAGCGGGGTCTCCAGCGCCATCAGGACCAGCACCATCAGCAGCAGGTAGCTGATCACCAGGCGGCGGCGCACCGGTGCCCCCTCACTCGCCGCGCAGCCGGTAGCCGACGCCGCGCACCGTCTCCACCAGGCGCGGGTCGCCCAGCTTGCCGCGCAGCGAGCCGACGTGCACCTCAACCGTGTGCCGGTCGGCCCAGGTGGTGCCCCAGGCGTCGAGCAGGATCCGGTCGCGGGGCACCGCGACCCCCGGCTGCCGGGCCAGCGAGAGCAGGATGTCGAACTCCTTGCGGGTGAGCGCCACCGCCCGGCCGGCCACGGTCACCGTACGGGCCGCCACGTCGATCCGGACCGGCCCCGACTCGATCAGGTTGCGCTCGGGCACGGTGTGCGCGGCCCGGCGCAGCACCGCCTCGATCCGGGCCTGCAACTCCACCATCGAGAACGGCTTGACCACGTAGTCGTCCGCGCCGAGCCGCAGCCCGAGCACCCGGTCCCGCTCCTCGCCCCGGGCGGTCACCGCGATGATGCCGAGTTGCGAGCTGCGCCGGCGCAGCTCCCGGCACAGGTCGGTGCCGTCGCCGTCGGGCAGGGTCAGGTCGAGCAGGACCAGGTCGCAGGGGGCGGCGGAGAGCGCGGCGGCGACCGTGGCGGCGTGCTCGACCTCGTAGCCCCGCCGGGTGAGGGCGGACGAGAGCGCGGCGGCCACCCGGCGGTCGTCCTCGACCAGCAGGATGCGCAAGCGGGTCCCCCATTCGTCGGTCCGTCGACCCGAATGGTGGCAGAAGCCGGACCGGGGCGGGAGGGCCGGCCCGGTGGTACGGCGTCCGTCGGCCGCGCTAGAGGCCGAAGGTGTCGTCGGCGACGGCGTCCCGGACCCCGTCCAGGAAGCCCCGGAAGCCGGGATCGTCGTGGCTGGCCGGCACGCTGGTCACGTTCTCCCCGGTGGCCTGGGTGACCGCGTCGACCAGCGGCGGGAAGTCGATCTCGGCGTCGGCCAGGGTGTCGTCGTCGGCCTCGCCGAGGTTGATCACGTGCTGCACGTCCTCGCTCGGGGTGTCCGGGTCGTCGGCCCACTCGCCGCCGGCCTGGTAGCACTCGTCGTACAGCGCGCGCTGGCTGTCGGTCCAGTCGTCGTCGTAGCTCTGCATCGCCATCCCTCTCCGACCCGCTCCACCTGAGCATGCCGGGCCGGGGGCGACGGACGGGCCGGTACCGGCGAAACCGGCCGCGCCCGGACGAGCCGCCCGGCGCCCTCCCGGGCGCGTAGGCTCCCGATGTGATCTACAAGCTGCTGCCGACCACCGAGTGGGACGAGGCGCTGGCCGCCGGGCGCCTGGCGGGCACGGCCGTGGACCGGCAGGACGGCTTCGTCCACCTCTCGGCCGCCGACCAGGTGGTGGAGACGGCCCGCCGGCACTTCGCCGGCGTCACCGGGCTGACCCTGCTGACCGTCGACCCGGCCCGGCTGGGCGGCGCGCTGCGTTGGGAGCCGTCCCGGGGTGGGCAGCTCTTCCCGCACCTGTACGGCCCACTGCCGGTGGCCGCCGTGGTGGCCGCGCAGGCGCTGCCGGCGGACACCCCGGCCGCCGACGCGGTGGCCGCCCTGCTCGACTGAGCGGTTCCCGGCGTACGCCGGAAAGGGCCGCGCCCGGGACGACGTGGTCGTTCCGGGCGCGGCGAGGTCGGTGCGGCGCGCGCTCAGCGGTGGCAGAGCCGGGCGATCTCCTCCTGGAACCGGTCCATCGGATTGGCCTCCGCGGGGCCGAGCAGGTAGGTCTTCAGCTCCCGGCGGGCCTCGGTCAGCGGGTCGTCGCCGGCCCGGGTCAGCGAGACGATCTTCTCCAGCTCGCCGCAGTCGGCGGAGAGCAGGTACGCCGCCCGGGCGGTCGGGTACTCCCGGCGGAACTCGTCCTCCGGCAGCCCGCCCGGGTTGGCCACCACGTACGGCCGCTGGCTCTGCACGAAGTCGGAGACCACACTGGACACGTCGCTGATCAGCAGGTCGGTCTGGTTGAAGCAGTCGAACAGCGCCGGCGTACGGCCGGTGACCACCAGGTGCCGGGTGCCGTCCAGCGAGGTCGCGTCGGGGTCGCCGCCGGCGGCCCGGATCCGCCCGACGATCCGGTCGTGCACCGCCTTGGCCTCCTTGGCCCGCGAGCCGGTCAGCGGGTGCGGCTTGTAGATCAGCCGGATCCGGGGCGAGACGGCGAGCAGCCCTTTGACGATCCGCTCGCCCATCAGCACCAGCGAGGTGTGGTAGGGGTCGTCGTCGAGCCAGCCCTCCCAGGTGGGCGCGTAGAGGACGGTGAACGGCCGGTCCACCGCCTCGGCGCCGAAGGTGTGCACGCCGGCCAGCTGCGGGCGTCCGATCTCGACGATGTCGGAGTCCAGCACGCCCACCCCGGCCCGGGCGTACCGCTCGCGGCCGGCGAGCCCGGCCACCCAGACCTCGTCGTACACCTTGCTGTACGGGTTGACGCTGGCCGCCTTGTCGCTGTCGCCGTGCCCGACGAAGACGTGCTTCATGCCCGGCTCACGGAGCATGTGGATGTTCGCGCCCACGTTGGCCGCGTAGAGCGCCGCGCGCACGCTGCCCAGTTCGAGGTTCATGAAGTCCACCCCGGCCGGTACGCAGATCACCGGCAGCCGGGTGTCGGCGAGTTCGAGGAACGCCTCCTTGTTGCGCAGCAGCACCACCGCGCGCTGCTGCAGCGCCTCGGTCGGGGCCAGCCACATGTTGGCCTGGTAGACGTCCTTGGCCGGGCCGGCGAAGTAGAGCGCCACCTCGGGGCGGTAGGTGTCCAGCCAGCGCTGCACGGCGGGCAGCAACGGGCTCTGCCCGCTGCCCCGGCCGCGCAGCCAGGTCAGCGCGACGATCGCGCCGACCACCCCGGTCACCGCGACCGTCACCGCCGCGGTCACCAGGAACGGGGCCGCGTCGTCCGACACCGCGGCGACCACCGCGGCCGGCACCAGCAGCACGTTGACCACCGGCATCCGGTCACCGGCGATGGCGGACGCCCAGGCCGGCGGCTCGGGGGCGGAGCGGAGCCGACCCAGCTCGATGTTGCGCACCAGCGCCGACTGCGGGTTGCGCCGCTCGATCATGGTGACCAGCGCGCCGGAGAAGACCGCGACCACCCACACCGCGGCGGGCAGCACCAGCAGCAGGCTGAGCTCGACTCCGCTCAGCGCCACTTCGGCGGCCACCAGCAGCACGGTCGCCAGGTCCCGGGTCAGCTGCCGGTAGCCGCGGTTCAGGCCGACCTTCTCCAGCAGCACGTCGGAGGCGGGCGACCAGCGCATCAGGGCGAATTCGCCGAGCACGGCGACCAGCCCGGCGACGGCGAACAAGCCGATCCAGCCGAGTGCGCCCGCGGCGAGCATGACCAGGTAGGACAACACCAGCAGCGCGCCGCGGGCGGCGACTCCGATGCGTCCTGTCAACGTGCCGAACAACGAGTACGCTCCCTACGAAGATCGATGACGGGCCGGGCCCATGTCGTGCTCTTCCCCCCGCGGCGGGCCGTCAGCGCGTGCTGCGACCTTAACGCGAGGGGACAGCCGGGCGTCGCTCGGGTATCCGGCACCTTTCGGTCAAACCCCGCACCTTGCCGTCCACGCCGCACCGCGCGGCACACCCGCACGGCGTCGTCGCGGACGGCCGGCGTGCCGCTCAGCCGCGCCGGAAGCAGGTCACCGCGCCGGGCGCGGGACGCTCGGCGAACTGCTCGAAGCCGAGCCGCGGTGCCATCTCCCGGGCGTAGCTGTTGCCGTTGTAGACACAGATGGTGCCGACGCCGAGCCGGTCGATCGCCGTGGCCACCTCCGCCTCCGACGGGGTGCTGGTCCCGTCGGCGAACTTGGCGAGCAGCAGTCGGTCCTTGGCGAAGTCGGAGTTCAGGTCGTACTCCACCAGGTAGAAGTCGCGGGGCAGGACCACCCGCACCCGGCTGGTGACGATCAGCGAGGTCCGCATGATGACCGACGGGGCGAGGACGAGCCCGTCCGGCCGGTCCAGGTCCTTGATCCAGAACGCGATCCCCTGTCGCTGCTGCGGCAGCTTCCAGGTCGGCCGGTCGTGCACGGTCACCCAGCTCTCCTTCGACCACATCGGGGTGGCGAAGACCGCGAACGAGGCGACCATGGCCGCCGCGACGCCGACGCCCACCACTCGGCGCAGCGCCGGCATCCGGGCGGGGATGTCCACCGTGCAGAGCAGCCCGACCAGCGTGGGCAGCGCCAGCAGCCAGGGCACCCGCCAGAGCACCACCGAGATGCCACTGAGGTCGCTGAGCAGTTCCAGCACCCCGGGGATCAGCAGCACGCTGAGCGTCAGGGTGCCGCCGGCGGCGAGCAGCGCCGGGGTGCGCCGGCGGGCCAGCAGCGGGCCGCACCACAGCGCCAGCCCGCAGATCACCCCGACCACACCGATCATCAGGGTCCGCCGGTAGGTGTACTCGGCGTCGAAGAACGCGTCGTCCGCGCCGGTGGCGGTCGCCATGTCGAGGACCAGCTGGGAGACCACGACCGAGCCGACCGGGTACGCGACCGCGGCCGCGCCGGCCAGCAGCGCGTCGGACCACCGGCCGACCAGCAGCATGGCGAACGCCGCGGCGCCGACCAGCATCGGCAGGATGATCGCGGCGGTGGTGGTGAGCCCGGTCGCGGTCACCGAGAGCGCGACGATGAGCAGCAGGCCCCACCGGGAGCGGTTGTCGAACCAGTTGGTCAGGTAGAGCCACATCAGCGGGATGACCGCCGAGACGAACATGCCCTTGCCCTCGTAGAGCCGGGGCAGGTGGAAGGTGCCGAGCGCGGCGTCGCTGCCGGCCACCAGGTAGAGGAATGCGACGGCCACGCTGAACGCGAGCAGCGGCCGGCGCGGGGCCCAGCGCTGCACCAGGCGCCAGAGGGCGAGGATGGCGAGCACCGCGAGCACCGGCAGCAGCACGTACCAGGTGGCGGAGGCGCCGTGGATGCCGAAGACCCGGCCGAGCGCCCCGGCGAACACCTCGATGGACGCGATCGGCGGCTGGGAACCCATCGGCGGGGCGACGTTCTCGGTGAACAGGAAGTCGTTGAGCGGGATGATGTCCCGCTCCGCGATCCACACCGACTTGCCGACGTAGTAGACGTCGTCGGGGGTGTTGCGGGCGATGAAGAACGAGGAGATGGCGACCAGCAGCGAGACGACCAGCGCGTACCCGGACTGGAACGCGGTCGGCGCCGGCGCGACCGACGCGGTCACCGGGGAGGTCAGCCACATCCGGCGGATCAGCAGCATCCCGCCGACCGCCGCGACCGCTCCGGCGCTGGCCGGGACCCACCAGGACATCCCGTCGCCGGCCGTGGTGTTCGCCAGGCCGGCGGTGACCGCGGCCACGGCCGCCGCGGCCAGCACCACGACCAGCCAGCGGCGGGGGTACCCGGCCGCCTCCCCGGTGGTGGCCGTCGGCGCGGCGGCCGTCGCCTCCTCCGGGGGCGCCGCCGGGCGCCGTCGCACGGCGCGCAGCACGGCCACCCCGGCCAGCACCAGGCAACCGGCCAGCCAGATCGTGAAGGTCACCGACGGGGCCAGGCTGAACAGGAACGCCGCGTGGTAGAGCACCGTCCAGAGCGCGAACGCCAGCACGCCAGCGTCGGTGAGGACGGCGGGTGCGGCGGCGATCAGGGACCGGAGCCGGCCGGATTCCGCCGGAGCCGGGGTCGCGGCCGCGGCGGAGCGCGGCGGGGCGACGGCGACGTGGTCGACTTTCGACACGGGGGGTCCTTGTCGGTTGTACGGGCACGGTGTGGGCGATGAAACGGGACGGCGGTGCCGACGGGGCCCGTCGGCGACCCGACTGGCATGCAGACTAGCCGGACGGTTCGGGCGCCGGTGTCCGGCGCGGGCGGCGCCGGCGGGTCGGCAGGTCAGCCGGTGACCGGTGCCTCCCGCTGCCGGGGCAGCGCCCCGTCCGCGCCCAGCCCGATCGCGACCGACTCCACCAGGGTGTCGAGGTAGCCGGTGGTGAGCGGGGTGCGGGCGATGGCGAGCCGCCAGTAGAGCGGGCCGACGATGAGGTCGACCGCCGCGTCCGGGTCGGTGTCGGCGGGCAGTTCGCCGCGCTGCACCGCGCGGCTGATCAGCCGGCCGCCGATCTCCTGCTGCCGGGCGCGCAGCACCCGCTGCAGGGTCTCGTCGATGGTCGGGTTGCGGGCCGCCTCGGCCAGCAGGTCGGGAATGATCTGCGAGGCCAGCGGGTGCCGCAACGCGTGCGCCACCACCTGGAAGAGCAGTTCGAGGTCGCCGCGCAGGGTCCCGGTGTCCAGCGCCGGCAGCTTGCCGCCGGCAGCGGCGGAGACGATGTCCAGCACGAGTTCCAGCTTCGAGCTCCACCGCCGGTAGATGGCGGTCTTGCTCACCCCGGCGCGGCGGGCCACCGCCTCGATGGAGAGCCGGCCGTAGCCGACCGCCGCGAGCTCCTGCATCAGCGCCCGGCGGATGGCCGTGGTGATGTCGTCACGGAGCACGGCCGCGCCGGCCGGCGTGCGCCGTTTCTCGGTCGTCACCTGGGACTCTTCTCGGCTGTCACGTGGAACAATGTAGCGCAACGACGGTACGGTTGCGTCCCGACGTGTTTTGAACTACGGTCCACGCAGCGACGGGGGCGGCGCTCCACGCACTGGCCACGCTAGATTCCATCGTCGCGCGCATCCCCGTCGAACCCGAAAGATCGGAGCGCCCATCCATGGCCGACACGGCGCTGGCCGACCCCGACGCCGGCCTCACCCAGGCGCAGCTCGCCGCCCGGTACGGGCTGCGGGTGGCAGGCGTTCGCCCCTCGCTGGCCGAGTACAGCCGGCGGCTCTGGCACTACCGGCACTTCATCTCCGCGTACGCGAACGCCAAGCTGGTCGCGTCGTTCAGCAATGCCAAGCTGGGGCAGCTGTGGCAGGTGCTCACCCCGCTGACCAACGCGGCGGTCTACTACCTGATCTTCGGCCTGGTGCTGGAGCAGCGGGAGATCCCGAACTTCATCGCGTACCTCTGCACCGGCCTGTTCATCTTCAACTTCACCCAGACGGCGGTGCAGAACGGCACCCAGTCGATCACCGGTAACCTGGGCCTGATCCGAGCGCTGCACTTCCCCCGGGCCTGCCTGCCGCTCGCGGTCACGGTCACCCAGTTCCAGCAGCTGCTCGGGGCGATGGTGGTGCTGATCGCGATCGTGCTGATCACCGGCGAGCCGATCACCCTCGGCTGGCTGGTGCTGGTGCCGGCGATCCTGCTCCAGACGATCTTCAACGCCGGGCTCACCATGGCGGTGGCCCGCCTGGGCGCGAAGGTGGCCGACCTGAAGCAGGTCATGCCGTTCCTGCTGCGCGCCTGGATGTACGGCTCCGGGGTGCTCTACAGCGTCACTCTCTTCGCGGAGAACCTGCCCGGCTGGGCCACCCGGCTGGTGGAGCTGAACCCGATGCTGGTCTACATCGAGCTGGGCCGGATCGCCCTGCTGGAGGACGCCCCGCTGCTCAACTCCTCCCTGCCGCAGCTCTGGCTGGTGGCGGTGGGCTGGGCGATCGTGATGGGCGCCGGGGGTTTCCTCTACTTCTGGCGCGGCGAACAGGAGTACGGCCGTGGTTGAGCACTTCGACACGTCCAACGACGTGACGGTCACCCTGCCCCGGGTCCGGGAGCGGATCCCGACCGTGGTGGTCGACGACGCGCACGTGATCTACCGGGTGCACAAGGGCGCCGGCGGCGGTGGCGGGCCGGTGGGCGCGCTCAAGCGGATCGTGACCCGCACCTCCGCGCCGAACATCCGGGAGGTGCACGCGGTCAAGGGGGTCAGCTTCACCGCGTACCGGGGCGAGGCGATCGGGCTGATCGGCAGCAACGGCTCGGGCAAGTCGACAATCCTGCGGGCGATCGCCGGCCTGCTGCCGGTGAACCGCGGCGCGATCTACACCCAGGGCCAGCCGTCGCTGCTGGGCGTCAACGCCGCCCTCTTCAACGACCTCGCCGGCGAGCGCAACGTCGTGCTGGGTTGCCTGGCGATGGGCATGCACCCGGCGGAGGTGCAGCGGCAGACCCCGGAGATCATCGAGTTCTCCGGGATCAACCAGCGCGGCGACTTCGCCTCGCTGCCGATGCGCACCTACTCCTCCGGGATGGCCGCCCGGCTGCGCTTCTCCATCGCCGCGGCGAAGAAGCACGACGTGCTGCTCATCGACGAGGCGCTGGCCACCGGCGACAAGGGCTTCCGCAAGCGCAGCGAGCAGCGGGTGCGGGAGCTGCGGGAGAGCGCCGGCACGGTGTTCCTGGTCAGCCACCAGCTCTCCTCCGTCCGCGACACGTGCGAGCGGACAATCTGGCTGGAATCGGGCGTCATCCGGATGGACGGCCCGACCGACGAGGTGGTCCGGGCCTACGAGGCGTTCACCAACGGCAAGTAGGCCCAGCCATCGATCCGCGTGCGCGCGGGCCGCGTCGTCGCGTTGGGGCGGCGCGGCCGGCGCGTTAAGGTTCATCCCGTCGCCGCGCCGGCGGAACCTTCTGTTCACGTACCCCTGAGAGTGAGGATCGGCAATGACGCAGGACCACACCACTGGCCCGGACGCCGCGCCGCAGACCGCGGCGCCGTGGCGGCCCACGCGGACGGTGGCGGTGGTCCTGGCGGGCGGCACCGGGACCCGGCTGGGCCTCGGCATTCCGAAGCAGCTGCTGAAGATCGCCGGCAAGCCGATCATCGAGCACACCCTGGCGGTCTTCGAGGCGGCCCCGGAGATCGACGAGATCATCGTGCTGATGGCCGCCGGCCACGTCGCCGACGCGCAGCGGATCGTCGAGAAGGCCGGCTTCCGCAAGGTCACCAAGGTCATCGAGGGTGGTGACACGCGCAACGCCACCACCCGGATCGCGCTGGACGCGGTCGGCGCGGGCGACTGCAACATCCTCTTCCACGACGCGGTGCGGCCCCTGGTCAGCGGCCGGATCGTGCGGGAGTGCGTGAACGCGCTCTGGACGTACTCGGCGGTCGACGTGGCCATCCCGTCGGCCGACACGATCATCCAGGTCGACGAGGACGACTGCATCACCGACATCCCGGTGCGCTCGTCGCTGCGCCGCGGGCAGACCCCCCAGGCGTTCCGCTCCGGCACCATCCGGGAGGCGTACCGGCGCGCCGAGGGCGACCCGGACTTCGCCGCCACCGACGACTGCGGCGTGGTGCTGCGCTACCTGCCGGGCACGCCGATCAAGGTGATCGACGGCTCGGACGAGAACATCAAGGTCACCCACCCGGTCGACGTGCACCTGGCGGACAAGCTCTTCCAGCTCGCCGCCGCCCAGGCGCCCCGGCTGACCGACCACCGCAGCTACACCGAGGAGCTGACCGGCCGGACGATCGTGATCTTCGGCGGCAGCTACGGCATCGGGCACGACCTGGCCGAGCTGGCCCGCGGCTACGGCGCCCAGGTGTTCCCGTTCAGCCGCTCCAGCACCGGCACCCACGTCGAGCGCGCCGCGGACGTCGAGGCCGCGCTGAAGACCGCCTTCGAGGCCACCGGCCGGATCGACCACGTGGTGGTCACCGCCGGCATCCTGGAGAAGGGCGCCCTCGTCGAGATGGACGAGGAGACCATGGACCGGGTGCTCCAGGTCAACTTCGTCGGGCCGGTCATCGCCGCCCGGCAGGCGCTGCCCTACCTCCAGCAGACCAAGGGCCAGCTGCTGCTCTACACCTCCAGCTCGTACACCCGGGGGCGGGCCCAGTACGCGCTCTACTCCTCCACCAAGGCCGCCCTGGTCAACCTCACCCAGGCGCTGGCCGACGAGTGGGCCGAGTTCGGCGTACGGGTCAACTGCGTCAACCCGGAGCGGACCGCCACCCCGATGCGCACCAAGGCGTTCGGCGAGGAGCCGGAGCACACCCTGCTCGCCGCCGAGACCGTCGCCCGGGCGTCGCTGGACGTGCTGATCTCCGACCTCACCGGGCAGGTCATCGACGTACGCCGGGCGCCGGGCGAGGTGCCCGCCCAGCCGACGCCGGCGCAGGCCGACCAGGCGGCGGGCGCCGCCGTCGGCGGCTGACCCGGGCGCGGCGACGGCGGGAGGCGCAGCCGAGATGCGTGGTGACCTGGTCCGGAAGCTGGTCGCCCGGGGCCTGACCACCGGGCTGGCGGTGCTGGCGTTCCTGGTGGTGGCGCTGACCGGCGCCACCGGCTGGGGGCTCGGCCTGGCGCTGGCCGCGCTCGCCGCGGCGGCGTGGGAGCGGCGGGTCCGGCCGGGCGCGGACAGCGTGCCGGAGACCGTGCTGGTCGCGGCCGGCATCCTGGTCGGCTACGCCCGGCGGCTGGACGCCGGGTTCGATCCCGTGCTGGCCGTCACCGCGCTGGTGCTGCTGGGTCTGGTGCTGCTCGTCGGGCCGCTGCGCGACGCCGGGAACCTGGAGATCCGGGCCGCCAACCTGTCGGTGCGCGGCTGGACGCCGCTGGTCGCCGCCCAGCTGGGCAGCGCCCTGCTCGGGCTGCTCGCGGTGGTCGCGCTGGCAGCTGCGTTCGCGCTGCCCGCCGCCGTCGCGCTGGTCGCCAGCCTGCTGGTCGGCGCGAGCGCCGGCGCGGTCGGCCTCGACCTGGCCCGGCGGCGGTTCCGGCCGCCGGCCGGCGGGTCGGCGGTGACCCGGGCGCTGCGCCGGCACCAGCCCGAGTTCCTGCTGCACTTCTCCGCGCCGCCCGGCTCCGAGTACCAGGTCACCATGTGGCTGCCGTACCTGGAGCGGATCGGCCGGCCGTTCCTGGTCATGGTGCGCGAGCCGGAGTTCCTGCGCAGCATCGCGGCGGCCACCACCGCCCCGGTGGTCTACTGCCCCACGCTGAAGGCGATGGACGAGGCCCTGGTGCCGAGCCTGCGGGTGGCCTTCTACGTCAACCACGGCGCCAAGAACAGCCATTGCATCCGGTTCACCCAGCTCACCCACGTGCAGCTGCACCACGGCGACAGCGACAAGGCGCCCAGCGCCAACCCGGTCTCGGCGATCTTCGACCGGATCTTCGTGGCCGGCGAGGCCGCCATCGACCGGTACGCCCGGGCCGGGGTGGAGATCCCGGCGGAGAAGTTCGAGGTGGTCGGCCGCCCGCAGGTGGAGGCGATCAAGGTCCGCCCGGAGCCGGCGCGCGGCCTGGCGCAGCCGACCGTGCTCTACACGCCGACCTGGACGGGGCACCACGCGGACGCCAACTACTGCTCGCTGCCGGTGGCGGAGACGCTGTTGCGGCGGCTGCTGGCGCGCGGGGCCACGGTGATCCTGCGGGCCCACCCGTACGCCGCGCAGAACCCGACCTCGGCCCGGCAGCTGGGCCGGCTCACCGAACTGCTGGCCGCCGACCGGGCGCGCACCGGCCGGCAGCACGTCTTCGGCGCGGCCGCCCGCGAGCTGACCCTGACCGAGTGCGTGAACCGCTCGGACGCGCTGGTCTCCGACGTGTCCGGGGTGATCTCCGACTACCTCTACTCGGGCAAGCCGTACGCGGTGACCGACATGGGCGGCGACGGTGACCGGTTCACCGAGCGGTTCCCGCTGGCCGGCTCCGGCTACGTGCTGAGCCGGGACATGGCCAACGTGGACGAGGTGCTCGACGCGCTGCTCGACACCGATCCGCTGGCGCCGGACCGGTGGGCCACCCGGCGGCGCTACCTGGGCGACTTCCCCGCCGAGTCGTACGCGGAGGCGTTCCTGGCCGCCGCCCGCCGGGAGCTCGACCGGGGTGCCCGGCCGCCAGCGCCGCGGACCGGCGGGCTGCCGGTCGAACCGGAGACCGTCTCCCCCGCCACCTGACCCGCCGGCCATCCGGCGCGGTGCCGGTGAAATCGGTCAAGAGGGACTTATCCTACGCCGAGTCCCGGTACCCGAGTCCTGCGAGTCGACATGACTGACACCAGCACGGCGCTCTCCCCCGTCTTCGTCCACCCCACGGCCGACGTCGAGGAGGGCGCGTACGTCGGGGACGGCACGAAGGTCTGGCACCTGGCGCACATCCGGTCCTCCGCCCGGGTGGGCGCCGGCTGCGTCATCGGCCGCAACGTGTACGTCGACGCCGGCGTGACCGTCGGCGACCTCGTGAAGATCCAGAACAACGTCTCGGTCTACCAGGGCGTCACCCTCGAGGACGAGGTCTTCGTCGGCCCGTGCGTGGTCTTCACCAACGACCTGCGCCCCCGCGCGCAGAATCCGGACTGGACGGTCACGCCGACCCTGGTCCGCCGGGGCGCCTCGATCGGCGCCAACGCCACCCTGGTCTGCGGCATCGAGGTGGGCGCGTACGCGATGGTCGCGGCCGGGTCGGTGGTGACCCGGGACGTGCCGCCGTACCAGCTCGTGGCCGGGAACCCGGCCCGCCCGCTGGGCTGGGTGGACGCCCGGGGCGAGGTGGTCTCCCGCGACCCGGCCGCCCGCCCCGCCGGCCTCGACCTGGGCTGACGGCCGGCCTCGGGCTGACCGGCCTCGGGCTGACCGGAGGCGCTCGGCCGCGGTGGTCAGCCGCCGATCACGATCCGGCGGACGCCGGTCCAGCGCGCCGGGTCGGTGATCCGGCGACCGTCCACCAGCACCCGTACCGAGGGCAGGTCGGCGGGGGTCAGCGACCGGTACTCCGGGTGGTCGGCCTGGATCACCGCAGCGGTGACCGCCTGGTCGGCGTACGCCGGCAGCCCCAACGCGGTCAGCTCGGCGGCGGTGTACATCGGGTCGGCGACGTACGGCCGGGCGCCCCGGGCGCGCAGCGCGTCGACGGTCGGGAAGACGCCGGAGAAGGCGGTCTCCTTCACCCCGCCCCGGTAGGCGGCGCCGAGGACCAGCACCTCCACGCCGGTCAGCTCGCCGTACGCGGTGGCGAGCAGGTCGACGGCGTACTGCGGCATCTGGGCGTTCGCCTCCCGGGCGGCCCGGACCACGCTGGCGGCCGGGTCGTTCCACAGGTACATCCGCGGGTAGACCGGGATGCAGTGCCCGCCCACCGCGATGCCGGGCTGGTGGATGTGGCTGTACGGCTGGGTGTTGCAGGCCTCGATCACGGTGATGACGTCCACCCCGACGGTGGCGGCGAACCGGGCGAACTGGTTGGCGAGGCCGATGTTCACGTCCCGGTAGGTGGTCTCGGCCAACTTCGCCAGCTCCGCCGCCTCGGCCGAGCCGAGGTCCCACACCCCGTTGGCGCGGGGCAGCTCCGGCCGGGGGTCGAACTGGAGCACCGACTCGTAGAACGCCACGCCCCGCGCGGTCGACGCCCGGTCCACGCCGCCGACCAGCTTCGGGTAGCTGCGCAGGTCGGCGAAGACCCGGCCGGTGAGCACCCGCTCGGGGCTGAACACCAGGTGGAAGTCCTCGCTCACGGTCAGCCCGCTGCCCTGCGCCAGCATCGGGCCGAACCGGTGCCGGGTGGTGCCCACCGGCAGCGTGGTCTCGTAGCTGACCAGGGTGCCCGGCCGGAGCCCGGCCGCCACCGCCCGGGTGGCGTCGTCCATCCAGCCGAAGTCCGGCACCCCCCGGTCGTCCACGAAGAGCGGCACCACCAGGACCACCGCCTCGGACCGGGCGACGGCCGCCGCGGTGTCGGTGGTGGCCGACAGCAGGCCGGCCGCCACCGCCTCCTTCAGCCGGACGTCCAGGTCGGCCTCGCCCGGGAACGGGACCGCTCCGTCGTTGACCAGCCCGACGACCCGCTCGGAGACGTCGGCGCCGACCACCCGGTGCCCGCTCGTCGCGAACTGCACGGCGAGCGGCAGGCCGATCTTCCCGAGGGCGACGACACAGATGTTCATGGCTCTTCCTTCTTCGTGTTGGAACGGCGGCCGGCCGACCCGGTGGCGCGGGCACTACGGCGACAACGAGCCGGCCGGGCGGTTGGTGCCGATCGGCCCGGATCCGGGCGCCGGTCAGAACCGCGGGATGGATGAGGCGCTCAGGACAGCGCGACGGTCGCCGCGGGTACGGGTGCGAGGTCGGTGTCGATCTCCACCGTGCTGCCCTCGGCCGCAGACTGGAGCAGCGCGGCGGCGACCCGCACCGTGCGCAGCCCCTGCCGCAGGGTGACGATGTCGCTCTCCGTGCCGTCGACCGCGTCGCGGAACCGTTCGTGCTCCACCAGCAGCGGCTCGCGCTTCGGGATCGCGTACCGGACCATGTCGCCCTCGGCCACGCCACGGAAGGCGCGCAGCGCCTCCCACTCGGTGTCGATCGCCCCGTTGGCGTACCAGGTGAGGTCGGCGGTGAGGGTGTCGGCGACGAAGCAGCCCCGCTCGCCGGTGACCACCGTGGACCGTTCCTTCAGCGGGCTCAGCCAGTTGACCAGGTGGTTGACCATCGCGCCGCCGGCCAGCTGGCCGACCACGGCGACCATGTCCTCGTGCAGCCGGCCGCTGCGCGAGACGGTCCGCGCCGACACCGTCCGGTACTCCCGGCCGACCACCCAGCTGGTCAGGTCGATGTCGTGCGTCGCCAGGTCCATCACCACGCCCACGTCGGCGATCCGGTGCGGGAACGGCCCCTGCCGCCGGGTGACCACCTGGAACACCTCGCCCAGCTCGCCGGCCTCCAGCCGCAGGCGCAGGCTCTGCAGGGCCGGGTTGTACCGCTCGATGTGGCCGACCCCGGCCACCAGGCCGGCGGCCTCGAACGCCTCGACCAGGCGGCTCGCGGCGGCCACCGACTGGGCGAGCGGCTTCTCGATGAGCGCGGGCACCCCGCTGGCGGCCAGCGCCAGCCCGACCTGCTCGTGCAACGCCGTCGGGCAGGCGACCACGGCGTAGTCGACGCCGATCGCCAGCAGGCCCTCCAGATCGGGTACGACCGGCACCCGCAGCGCGCCGGTCGGGTCGCCCGCCGGGTCGACGATGCCGACCAGCTCCACCCCGTCCAGGGCGGCGAGGACCCGGGCGTGGTTGCGCCCCATGGCGCCGAGACCGATCAGGCCGGCGCGCAGCCGGGCCCGCGTCATCGGGCACCCCCGGCGAGGTTGGCGCCCTCGGCGATCCTGTCCAGGTCCTGCTGGGACACCGACGGGTGCACCGGCAACGAGATCACCTCGGCGGCGGCCCGGTCGGTCTCCGGCAGCTCCCACGGGCCCGGTCGGCCGTCCTCGGCGAGGTAGGGCCGCAGGCGGTGGATCGGCGTGGGGTAGTAGACGGCGTTGCCGACGCCGAGTTCGGTGAGGCGCCGGCGGGCCGCGTCGCGGCGACCGCCCGGCACCCGCACCGTGTACTGGTGGTAGACGTGCCGGGCGGCGTCGGCGACCGGCGGGGTGACCATGCCGGTGATCCGGGAGTCGAGCAGCTTCGCGTTGGCTCGCCGCTGCTCCGTCCACTCCGGCAGCTGGCGCAGCTGCACCCGCCCGATCGCCGCGGCCACGTCGGTCATCCGCATGTTGGCGCCGACGATCTCGTTGGCGTACCGCTGCTCCATGCCCTGGTTGCGCAGCAGCCGCAGGGTACGGGCCAGCTCGCCGTCGGCGGTGCTGACCATGCCGCCCTCCAGCGAGTGCATGTTCTTCGTGGGGTAGAAGCTGAAGCAGCCGGCCGTGCCGAACGCGCCGACCGGCCGTCCCGCCAGCGCGGCGCCGTGCGCCTGGGCGGCGTCCTCGACCACGGCGAGCCCGTGCCGGTCGGCGACCGCCATGATCCGGTCCATCGCGGCGGGGTGCCCGTAGAGGTGCACCGGCAGGATCGCCACCGTGCGGTGGGTGACCGCCGCGGCGACCGCCGCCGGGTCCAGGCAGAAACTGCCCGGTTCGATGTCGACGAAGACCGGCCGGGCGCCGACCAGCCGGATCGCGTTGGCGCTGGCGGCGAAGGAGAACGACGGAACGATCACCTCGTCGCCGGGGCCGAACCCGAGCGCCATCAGGGTCAACTGCAGGGCGGAGGTGCCCGAGTTCACCGCGACACAGTGCCGGCCGGCGACCAGCTCGCCGAACTCCTCCTCGAACGCGGCGACCTCCGGCCCCTGCACGACGCGGCCGCTGCGCAGCACCCGTACCGCCGCCGCGATCTCGGCCTCGCCGATGACCGGCCTCGCCGGTGGAATCTCTTCTGTGGTCAGCCCGACCATGGGGCTTCCTCCCGTCGAACAGCGACCGCGTCCGGGTCCGGACGCGGCGCCAGGTCGTTCAGATGTGGACAGGAGGGGTGGTGGGGTTACGGACGGGTGACCCCGTGGGGTCGGTGCGGGAAGGGCCACCCGGACAAACAGGACGCCCGACGCACTCCGGGACGTACGGGCATGTTATCCCGAGGGTTCCGGGCATGGCGGCACAACACCCTGATCCCCGCCGGGAACCGGAGCGGCGGGGATCAGGGCGGCGGGGATCAGCGGTACGGGTCGACCAGGGCGAGCACCGCCTCCGGGTCCTCCACGTGCGCGTTGTGCCCGAGACCGGGCAGCGTCACCACCGGCACCCCGAGCTCCTTGAGCTGCTCGTCGGAGACCATCGGGTCGCGCTCGCCCCGGGCCAGCACCACCGGCACGTCGGTCGCCGCCAGCAGGGCCGGCAGGCGCGGCTCCCCCACCGCGAACGCGGCCGGGTCCATCGCCAGCCGCCAGCGGCCGTCGACCTGCCGCAGGCCGGCCTCGACGACGGGATGCTCGGGTGCGAACAGTCCGGTCAGCCCGGCCACCTTCAGGTAGCGGCGGGCCGCCTCGTCGCGGGTCGCGAACCAGGTGACCGGGCGGGCGGCCAACTCCGCGGCCCGGTCCAGTTCGGCCGGTGACCAGACCGCCTTGATGCCGAGCCCGACCACCGCGTCCACCGTCAGCCCGGCGGTACGCGCGGCCAGCGCCAGCCCCACCACGCCACCGAGGGAGTGCCCCAGCACGACCAGCCGGTCACCCGGCTTGAGCCCGCCGGCGACCTGCCCGGCCAGCCCGGCGAAGGAGTACCGCGGCAGCGGCGGGGACCAGCCGTGCCCGGCCAGGTCCGGGGCCAGCCACCGGCCGGCCCACCGGCGCTCCAGCAGCGGCGCCCAGGGCAGCCACACCTCGCCGGTGGCGCCCATGCCGTGCAGCAGCAGGAGCGGCCGCCGGCCGTCCCGGGTACCCGATTCGTCGACCATAGGGCGCAGTGTGCCACCGGTCGGACGGCCGGGGCGAGAGCCGGCCGGCCGCCACCACGCGTCGGGCGCCGACCCCCGGGTGGGGAGCCGGCGCCCGATGGCAGTGGCGCGCAGGTGCGTGTCAGGCGGAGTAGCCGCGGGTCGCCGCCCAGTTCGCCAGGTCGATGGTGGTCATCCAGTACGACGCGGTCGCCGGGTTCGCCGAGTCGGCGATCTTCACCAGCCGGCCGTCGTCGTCGTAGCCGACCACGGCGATGTAGTGCCCACCGGGGAAGGAGTGCCAGCCGCCGTCGGTGTCGGTCGCGCTGCCGGCGACGTTCACCACGACACCCCGCTTGTCGGTGATGGCCCGGACCACGTCGGCCTGGAGCTGGTCCATCTGGGCCGGGGTGGCGGCCCCGCCGGAGATCATCCGGGTCCGGTACGGGTCGCCCTTCACCACGGCGTTGAGCACGCGGGTGGTGTCGTTGGCGGAGTTGGTGCCCATCTCGGTGGTGCCCAGCTGGGCGCCGAGGGCGTCCTGGGTGCGGCCGATGCCGGCGGCGCTGAGCGCGTTCCGCACGGCGGCCGGGCCGCAGTTGTAGAAGGTCGTCTGGGCCTGGTAGTCGTAGTTGAGGATCTTGCGCGACGGCGGCTTCGGCGCCGCCTTGCGGGTCAGATCCGGGTTCGGCGCGGCCGACGAGGCGGCGGCCGACGGGGCGGCGCTGGACGGCGCGGCGCTGGACGGGGCGGTACCCGTCCGGGCCTCGCCGCGCGAGGCGGCGGCCGGCGCGTCACGCAGTTCGGCCACCGCGGCCTGGGCTGGCGCCGAGGTCGGGGCCTCGTCGGTGCCGGCGGCGAGCGCGCCGGCGCCGGAGGCGAGGACCAGGGCCGCTGCGGAGGCGGCGGCCACCTGGTAGGGGCGTTCGGTGGCGATGCGCCGCAACTGGCGCTTCAGGTGGTGCTTCACGGTTCCTCCACGGGGACTCGGGGGGCGAGCGGCGCACGGGCGGTGCCGGCGGGCAGGCCGGCTCGACCACGCGGACCCCTGGTCCGCGGGTGGGTGGGCCGCTCAGGAAGACGCCCGGATGTCGGGCGGGGCGGTTGCCGGTCGGTCAGCTCGCGATCGGGGCGAGCGGTACGGACACCGCGGGGCCGTGGAGGCGGGGGGACAACCGAAGGGTGGGATCGTGCTGCACGAGGATGGAACTCCTTCCGACACCGCCGACCGGGTTAGCTGACGGATTCGGGCGGGAAGTACGCCCTACCACGGGCCGCAGCCCGCGGATTCACCCCAACGGAGCATTGGTTCCCCGGTTCATATGATCATGATTAGGCGGGTCGGCGCGGCGTCGCCTCTTGCGATCGGTAACCGCACCGGACGGGCCGACATTACTGGTCGGTCGGAAGCCTGCCAACCCCGGCTCACCTGCGTAAACCTGCTCCGGCTCGACAATTTTGCGGTCAGTTACGCACTGGCGTGACTCGATGGGACAGGCCTCTGAGACGCCGTTACCGGGCGACAACCGGACAATGGTGCGGTGCCGTCCCGGAATTGTCGACGCGGCTCGGCCCGTCCGTGCCGGATGACCGATTTCCCGCCGGCTGTGACCGGCGTCACCGGAATATTTCCCGATCAACCAACCCGGGCCGGGCGCCAGCGGGCCGGGGCGACCGGACGGGCCGGCACCGCCTCGACGCGCGGCGCGGGCGGCCGGCCCGGCCGGAGCCGGGCCGCGGCGGCGTACGCC
>NZ_QGSW01000075.1:0-19651 GCF_003176715.1 Micromonospora sp. S4605 | reverse complement strand
GGCCCCGCAGTCACCGGCGGCCCCGCAGTCGCCGGCGGCCCCGGCCGCGCCCGCGCAGCGGCCCGCGCCGGCCGGGCCGGACGTGCCGCCGGCCGCCGACGGGTCCGACCCGCTGGCCGCCTACGAGCAGGAACTGGCCGACATCGTGCCGCCGCGCTTCGCCCGGGCCGGCGATGAGCCCGAGCCGGTGACCGGCGACGCCGACCGGGTGTACGACGTGGAGGTCTCCGGGATCCGGCTGGCCGACGTGGGCGGCATGGTGGCCGTGAAGGAGCGGCTGGAGCTGGCCTTCCTCGGCCCGCTGCGCAACCCGGAGCTACGCCGGATGTACGGCAAGAGCCTGCGCGGCGGGCTGATGCTCTACGGCCCGCCCGGCTGCGGCAAGACCTTCCTGGCCCGGGCGGTGGCGGGTGAGATGGGCGCCAAGTTCATCTCGCTGTCCATCGTGGACGTGCTGGACATGTGGATGGGCAACTCCGAGCGCAACCTGCACGAGCTGTTCCAGGCAGCCCGGCGCAACGCGCCCTGCGTGCTCTTCCTCGACGAGATCGACGCGCTCGGCCACAAGCGCTCCCAGGTGAGTTCCAGCTCGATGCGGACGCTGGGCAACCAGTTGCTCGCCGAGCTGGACGGCATGGAGGGCAACAACGAGGGCGTCTTCGTGCTGGCCGCCACCAACACCCCGTGGGACGTGGACCCGGCGCTGCGCCGCCCGGGCCGGCTCGACCGGGTGGTGCTGGTGCTCCCGCCGGACGCCGACGCCCGCCGGGCGATCCTCGAGTACCACCTGCGGGACCGGCCGATCGCCGGGATCGACCTGCGCAAGGTGGTCGCGGCGACCGAGGACTTCTCCGGCGCCGACCTGGCCCACCTCTGCGAGACGGCGGCCGAGTTCGCGATGGCCGACTCGGTCCGCACCGGCGAGGTGCGGATGATCGAGCAGCGGGACCTGGAGCGGGCGCTGAAGGAGGTGCGGCCGTCGACCCGGCCGTGGATGGCCACCGCCCGCAACGTGGCCATGTTCGCCAACGAGGGCGGCGTCTACGACGACCTGGTGGCGTACCTGAAGCGGCGCAAGCTGCTCTGAGCGCGGGGCGGCCCGGCGGGGCGCCGGGCCGCGCCGCCCGCCGGGCCGGGTCCATCACCGCGCGGGTGTCGCGCGGCGGTCACCGCGCGGATGCCGCTCGGACCGGAGCTCAACCGCGGGCGTGCCGCCGGCCGATGGCGATCACCTTGACCCGCTGCCGGCCGGCCCGCACCATGCCCAGCGCCATGAACGCGCCGGCGATCCGCTCGGCCGCCTCCCGGCTGCTCGCGCCGACCACCTGACGGCGCCGCTCGGGACAGGTCCGCTCGTTGCGCCAGCTGCCGTCGATCGGGCGGACGTCCGTGAGCACCACCAGGAACCGGGTCATCGCCGGCCGCCGGCGCGCTCGGCGGGATCCTGCTGACCAGTACGCACGTCGAGTCCCTTCCGGTGTGCGGCCGCCCTGGTGGTGTGGCACGCGGCGATCGGGTACGGGGGAGAAACCCGACCGCCGCGCGCCCCATCCCCTCCGGTCGCTCACCGCCGCCGTCGCCACGACAACCGGCGGTGAGGACGCGATGACAGATTGACACCTTCACAGCCATGAATGCAACTCTCATCGGCGTTCTCTCATGTACTAATTCCCGATACGTGTGCGACCATCGATGCATGGCTCCCAAGACCGCGCGTGCCCGCCGGCTCGGCATCGCGCTGCGCACCCACCGGGAGGCCGCCGGGCTCACCCTGGAGGCGGCGGCCGACGAGATCAACAGCACCCGGAGCACCCTCTCCCGCTACGAGAACGCCCAGACGCTGGTCAGCCCGGCCACCGTGCGCGCCCTGCTCACCCTCTACGGGGTCGCCGCGGACGACGTCACGGCGGCCGTGCAACTGGCCAAGGACGCCCGCAAGCCCGGCTGGTGGGTGTCCTATTCGTACCTGCTGGACCGGCGCACCATCGACTTCATCGCGCTGGAGGCCGAGGCGACCGGGATCGCCAACTTCGAGCCGTCGGTGGTGCCCGGGCTGCTGCAGACCGCCGACTACATCCGCGGCGTGATGCGCGGCGGTCCGCACACGCTCGGCGACGACCAGGTGGAGCAGCGGGTCCAGCTGCGGCTGGACCGCCAGCAGCGGCTCACCGGCGACGAGCCGCCCATCCTCGACGCGATCATCGACGAGGGCGCGCTGCTGCGTCCGGTGGGCGACCGGGGCGTGATGGAGGGCCAGCTGCGCCACCTGCTGAAGATGGCCGAGCTGCCCAACATCACCGTGCAGGTGATCCCGCTGGCCGCCGGCTACCACCGGGGCACCCGGGGCTCGCTGCACATCCTGGAGTTCGCCGATCCGGAGGACCCGATCATCGCGTCGGTGGAGACGGTGGCCGGGCAGATGGTCCTGGACCGGCCGGGCGACCTGCGTACCTGCACCAAGATCATGGAGCACCTGCGGACCGTCGCGCTCAGCCCGGCGGACAGCCGCGACCAGCTCCTTCAACTCCTGAAGGGACGGTAGGACCATGACCTCGACGATCAGCGCGGCGCTGGCCTCGGCCGGGTGGCGCAAGAGCAGCCACAGCGGCGACGAGGGGGCGTGCGTGGAGGTGGCGGCGATCCCCGGCACGGTGGCCGTGCGCGACTCCAAGGACCCGGCCGGGCCGGCCCTGCTCTTCCCGCCCACGGCCTGGGCGGCCTTCGCCGCGGCACCGCCGCGCCGCGGGCGGCGGCGCTAGCCGCCGACCAGCGGTCGCGGGGCCGGCTCGGCGCGCAGCGCCTCCAGCGCCGCGATCGCCGCGCCCCGGGCGCCGGCCATGTCCCGCTCGGGCACCAGGGCGAACGTGGCCACCTCGGCCTGCTCCGCGCGCAGCACGGTGTGCTCGCGTACGGTCGCCAGGAACCAGTCCCGGAACTCCGGCTCCGCCTCCACCACGCCGCCGCCGACGAAGTACGCGTGCGGGTCGGTGAAGTTCGCCGCGACGGTGAAGAGCCGGCCGAGCGCCATCGCCTGCTGGGTGAAGATCTCCCGGGCCAGCGCGTCGCCGCGCTCCCCGTAGCCGCGGACCAGCTTCGCCGCCCGGGCCGGCGGTTCGGCCGCGAGCGGATGCCCGGGGTGGCGGGTCAGCCAGTACGGCAGCAGGTTGCGGGCGATCCCGGTCAGCGAGGCGACGCTCTCCGCGTCGCCGGCGAAGCCGCAGGCGCAGGTCGGCACGGGCTGGTCCGGGGCGAGCAGGCCGGTGAGCGGGATGTGCACGTGCCCCAGCTCGCCCGCCATGCCGGCGGCCCCGGCCACCACCCGGCCGCTCTCCACCACGCCGCCGCCCAGCCCGGTCCCGACGATGGCCGACACCGACGAGCGCCGCATCGCCTCGCCACCGAAGTACGCGTGGTGGGCGTAGAGCGCTGCCGCGTTCCCGTCGTTGTGGTAGACCACCGGCAGCCCGAGCCGCCGCTCCAGCGCGCCGCGAACGTCGAAGCCGCGCCAGGCCGGCTGGGAGAAGTTCGTCGACCCACGGGACGAGATCACCCCTGTCGCGCTGGCCGGGCCAGGGGTGTCCAGGCCGACCGCGCGCACCTGCCCGCGCGGGATCCCGGTCAACGCCAGCACCCCGTCGAACGCGCGGGCCAGCGCCTCGATCGCCACCTCCGGGCCGGCCAGCACCTCGCTGGGGGTCTCCACCAGGCCGTCCACCAGGAACCGGCCGTCCACGGTGAGCACGGTGGCGTTGTTGCTGGTGCCGCCGTTGTCCAGGCCGACGACCACCGCGCTCTCCACGCCCCCCACCGCGCCGCCTCCCGTCGTAGTGACCTGCCGGAAGGCTAGTTCCCGTCGCCGAGCTCCGCCATGCCCACGCCCCGGCCGCGCCGGTCACCCCCACCGCACCCGTGGCGGCGGCAGTCACGCCGGCGGCGGCGGCCGCGCCAGCCGACGGCGGACACCGGCGCGCCAGTACGGGGCCGGACAGCGGCGGCCGCCGGAACGCGTCGCGCTCCGGCGGCCGTCGTCGGTCAGCCGTTGGCGATCAGGCTGGCGATCTCGTTGTAGATCAGGTGGGCCTTGGCGCCCTGGTTCGACGGGCAGCCGCCGAGGTGGTGCAGGGCGATCACGCGGTGACTGCCGTTCAGCACCGGAGAGCCCGAGTTGCCGCCCGAGGTGTCACAGCTGTAGCTGATGTTCCAGGTGTTGTAGTTCCCGTTCCGTACGGTGCAGAGCGCGCCGCCCTGGCTGTCCTCGTAGATCGACAGCCGCTTCGGTCGGCCGTCGCCGTGACCCGGGATGTACATCCGCGTGCCGGTGGCGGTGGCCGTCGTCGCCAGGTACAGCGTGCCGAACCCCTGGATGCTGCTGAAGTTGTTGACCGAGAACAGGGCGTAGTCCAGCTGGCTGGAGCCGCCGGCGCTCACCTTGTACAGGGTGGCGCCGCTGACCTTCGTACCGGCGCCCGGGTTGTTGCCGCCGCAGGTGGCGCACTGGTAGTTGAACTGCATCTCGCTGCCGCTGACGGTGGACTGCGTCGACATGCAGTGCTTGTTGGTCAGCATCCGGTTGGTGTTGCCGACCCGCCAGGTGGTGCACATGCCGCCACCGCTGATCAGCAGCCGGGCCACCGCGTTGCCCCGGGCGTACTCGGTGGGGTGGCTGCTCTGGTAGCAGACCACGTCGCGGCGGGCGTCCGTGCTGCACACGGACTGCGTGGCGAAGTTGTACTGGCCGATCTCCGCGGCGTCGTACCCGCGCCAGAGCCGGTCGATGGTCGCGGCCGCACCGCCCGACCGGCGGCTGCTGTGCAGTTTCACCACCGCGGTGTCGCCGTCCACCGACATGGCCCAGAACCCCGGCCGCCCGTCGGTGGTGTAGTCCGAGCCGGTCGCCCGGTTCAGCGAGCGGTCGTACCGGTAGCTCTCCCGGCCGTCCGGGCTGGACACGGTGACGTAGTCGCCGTGGCCCAGCCGCAGCGAGCTGAAGTGCACCTTCACGTACGCCGCGCCGGGGTGCCGGATGACCTGGGTACGGCCGTCGCGGGCGTACGACAGCGAGCCGTCGACCGTGCGCAGCTCACCGACCGTGGTGACGCCCTCGGCGGAGAACTGTTCCGACTCGGGAGCCCGCTCGGACTGCGGCGCGAGGGGCTGGTCCGGGTCCGCCGCGACGGCGGGCGCCGACACCAGGCTCAGCCCGAGCGCGCAGGCGGCGAACGCGACTGCCGCCGTCCGCACGCGGCGTCGAGATTGCTTCATCGTCGCTCCTCCCCAAGGAGGCGGCCCGTCGCCGCCCTTGCGGTCTTCATACCGGAGCCGATCGATACATACAAGATTATCTATCTAATGGTATGGGTCGGCGGCGGCGATGGCCGCCCGACCCGCACGGCCGGATGGGCCCGGCGGGCCGGGCAGGCCGGTGTGGCGGGGTCAGGTGGGGCGGCGGGCGGTGACGGCGGTGGCCTCCAGGTCGTCGTCCCGCAGCAGGGTCGGGATCAGGCCGGCGGCGGTGAGCAGCGCGCACAGCGCGTCCGCCTGGGCGGCGCTGGTCTCCACCACCAGGTGCCCGCCGGGGGCCAGCCATTCGGCGGCGCCCGCGGCCACCCGGCGCAGCACGGCCAGGCCGTCCGGCCCGCCGTCGAGTGCCACCGGCGCCTCGTGCAGCCGCGCCTCGGGCGGCATCAACGCCACCGCCGCCGTCGGCACGTACGGGGCGTTGGCCACCACCAGGTCCAACCGCCCCCGCCAGGCCGGCGGGACCGGATCGAACAGGTCACCCTGGTACACCTCGACGCCGGTGCCGGCGAGGTTGCGCCGCGCGCAGGCCACCGCCGCCGGGTCGATGTCGGCGCCGGCCAGCCAGCGCGGCGCGAGCCGGCGGGCCAGCGCCAGGGTGGTGGCGCCGGAGCCGCAGCAGAGGTCGAGCGCGGCGGCCGCCGGGCCGGTCACCGCGCCGGCGGCGTCGACCAGCAGGGCGGTCCGACCGCGCGGCACGAACACGCCGGGGTCGACGGCGACCCGCATGCCGCAGAACTCGGCCCAGCCGAGCAGGTGCTCCAGCGGCAGGCCGGCGACCCGGCGGTCGACCAGGTCGGCCAGCGCCCGCGGGGAGTCCGCGGCGGCGATCAGCAGGTCCGCCTCGTCCTCGGCGTAGACGCAGCCGGCGGCGCGCAGCCGGCGCACGAGATCGGCGTGGTCGAAACGGTGGGGGGATGTCATGGGGTACCTCCGGGAACGCTCGTCGGCGCTCCCGGCCCGCCTATTCGGCGGCGACGTGGGAGGGAGCGCCGGTCCGGCTCGTCTGGTGGATCGGACTCACCCCCTCGGTTCGGGGCCCCACCCGGGCCATGGTCGGGCCCGGTGCGGGCCACCGAGACGATAGCTCAACCGGCGGTCGCCGTACCGCCCGGTCCGGCGGCGTCCAGCGCGGCGGTGACGTCGGCGACCAGATCGACGGTGTCCTCCACGCCGCAGGAGAACCGGACGAAGCCGGGGCCGGTGGCGTCGCCCCACTGGGCCCGCCGGTCGGCGGTGGTGTGCAGCCCGCCGAAGGAGGTGGCCGCGAACACCAGCTTCGCGGCGGCCAGGAACCGGGCCACCCGCTCGGCGTCACCGAGGTCGAAGGAGAGCACGCCGGGAATCCGGCGCATCTGCGCCGACGCCACCGGGTACGCCGGGTCGTCGGGCAGCCCGGGCCAGCGCAGCCCGGTCACGTCCGGGCGGTCGGCGAGCAGCCGGGCGATCGCCTCGGCGTTCGCGGTCTGCCGGGCCAGCCGCAGGTCCAGGGTGGCCAGCGAGCGGTGCGCCAGCCAGGCGTCGAACGCGCCGGGGACCGCCCCGGCGGTGGACCGCCAGCCGGTGACCTTGTCGAGCAGTTCGGCCGACCGGCTGGCCACGTAGCCGAGCAGCAGGTCGGAGTGGCCGGTCAGCGCCTTGGTGCCGGAGGCGACCACCAGGTCGGCGCCGAGGTCGAGCGGGCGCTGCCCGAGCGGAGTGGCGGTGGTGTTGTCCACCGCCAGCAGAGCGCCGGCGGCGCGCGCCTCGGCGGCCAGCGCGGCCACGTCGGCCACGTCCAGGCCGGGATTGGCGGGCGTCTCGACCAGCACCAGGCGGACGCCGTCCAGCGACGGGTAGGGGCCGGCGGTCGGCACGAAGCGCACCCGCACCCCCAACTCCTCCAGGGTCCCGGTGGCGAACGACCGCACCGAGTAGTAGCCGTCGGCGGGGAGCAGCACGGTGTCCCCCGGACGCAGCACCGCCAGCAGCAGCCCGGTGATCGCCGCCTGCCCGCTGGCGAAGACCCGGCAGACGCCGCCCTCCAGGTCGCCGATCGCCGCCTCCAGCAGCCGCCGGGTCGGATTGTCCGGCCGGCCGTACCCGTTCGGCGTCGCCGCCGGGCCCTGCCACGGGTCGAGGTGGTACGGCGCCGCGAAGACCGGCCCGGGCAGGAACGGCTCCCCCGGCACCGGCTCGGGCAGCCCGGCGTGCACGCACCGGGTTCCGTCGTGCTGATCGGCCATCTCGCTCACTCCGGTTTGGTCGTACGGCTCATCAGGGCGGCCACCGCCAGCCGGGGGTCGACCCCCTCGTGGCAGACCAGTTCCACCTGCTCGGTGATCGGCATCTCCACCGCGTGCGCCCGGGCCAGGTCGCGGATGGCCAGCGCGCTCTTGACCCCCTCGGCGGTCTGCCGGGTGGCGACCCGGGCCTCCTCCAGGGTGGCGCCCCGGCCGAGGTGCTCGCCGAAGGTGCGGTTGCGGGCCATCGGCGACGAGCAGGAGGCGACCAGGTCGCCCATCCCGGCCAGGCCGGCGAAGGTCAGCGGGTCGGCGCCGAGGGCCACCCCGAGCCGGGCCGTCTCGGCCAGCCCCCGGGTGACCAGCATCGCCCGGGTGTTGTCGCCGAAGCCCATGGCAGTGGCGATGCCGTAGGCCAGGGCGATCACGTTCTTGACCGCGCCGCCCAGCTCGCAGCCGATCACGTCGTCGTTGGTGTACGGGCGGAAGTACGGCGTGGTGATGGAGCGCTGCACCAGCGTGGCCCGGTCCGAGTCGGTGCAGGCGACCACGGTGGCGGCCGGCTGCTCGGCGGCGATCTCCGGGGCCAGGTTCGGGCCGGAGACCACCACCACCCGGTCCGCCGCCACCCCGGCGGTCTCCACGATCACCTCGCTCATCCGCTTGGTGGTGCCCAGCTCGATGCCCTTCATCAGGGAGACCAGGGTGGCGTCCGGGTGCAGCTGCCCGGCCCAGCCGGCGAGGTTGCCGCGCAGCGTCTGCGACGGCACGGCCAGCACCACCAGCTCCGCCCCGGTGATCGCCTCGGCGGCGTCCCCGGTCGCGGTCACCCGCGCCGGCAGCACCAGGTCCGGCAGGTACTCCGGGTTACGCCGCTCGGCGCGGATGGTGTCGGCGACCGGCTGGCGGCGGGCCCAGATGGTGACGTCCCGACCGGCGTCGGCGAGGATCTTGGCGAACGCCGTCCCCCACGAGCCCGCCCCGAGCACCGCCACATGCCCGCTCATGCCGCCACCTCGCTGCGCTCGGCGACGCCATGAGGCTCCACAGCACTGAGCCGATGATTCACTCGCTGACGCTCGCTCATGCCGCCGCCTCCGGCTGCTGGCCCTGGTCCGGGGTCGGGCGGGGCGGTCGTTCCCACAGCGGCGGCGGGGTGCCGCCACGGATCTCGGCGAGCAGGTCGCGGATGCTCAGCATGATCGCGTCGGTCATCTCCTCGAGGGTGGCCCGGGTCGGGGTGGCGCCCGCCCACGCGCTCAGGTCGACCGGTGGTCCGGCGGCCACCGACACCGGGATCCGGGGCCGCAGGCTCAGCCGCGTGGTCCGCGGGTCGAAGATCCGCTCCGGGCCCCACATGGCGACCGGGATGACCGGGGCGCCGGTGGCCAGCGCCAGCCGGGCGGCGCCGGTCTTGCCCTTCATCGGCCACAGGTCGGGCTCCCGGGTGATGGTGCCCTCCGGGTAGATCACCACCGCGCCGCCCTCGTTCAGCGCGGCGACCAGGGCGTCCAGCGACCGGACCGCGTCCACCGTGCCCCGCTCGACCGGGATCTGCTTGCACCGGTGCAGGATCCAGCCGACCACCGGAACCTTGAACACGCTGGCCTTGCCGAGGTACTGCGGCCACCGCCCGGAGTCGTAGATGAAGTGCGCGGAGACCAGCGGATCGGCGTGCGAGAGGTGGTTGGGCACCACGATCACCCCGCCCTCGCGGCGCAGGTGCTCCATGCCGCGCCAGGTGCGCCGGGTCCAGACGGTCATCACCGGCTTGACCACTACCACGGCGAACCGTTGCCAGAACCCCAGCCTCCGCCGTGTCACTGCGCCTCCTCGTGCCGCCCCGACCCGCGCACCGGACCCACCGGTGACAGCCGCCGCGGGAAATCATGCCTGCTCGCCCTCGGTACGGCCAGTGAGGGTACCGCCGGCCGGCTGGCAGGATTGCGGGTGTGAGTCAGCCGACCTGGGCCGTGGTGGTGCCGGTGAAGCGCCTGGCCGTCGCGAAGAGCCGGCTGCGGGGCGCGCTGGCGGGCGTACCGCACGAGGAGCTGGCGCTGGCCCTGGCGACCGACACCGTCGCCGCGGTGCGGGCCTGCCCGGCGGTGGCCGAGATCCTGGTGGTCACCGACGACGCCCGGGTGGCCGCGGCGGCCCTCGACGCGGGCGCCCGGGTGCTGCCCGACCGGCCGGGCGCCGGGCTGAACGCCGCGTTCCGGCACGGCGCGGCCGCGGCCGGCGGCGGGTGGGTGGCCGGGCTCACCGCCGACCTGCCCGCGCTGCGCCCGGCCGAGCTGGCGGCGGCGCTGCGGGCGGTGTGCGCCGGCCCGCCGGGGGTACGCCGGTTCGTGGCCGACGCCCCGGGCGACGGCACCGTGCTGCTCGCCGCGCCACCCGGGCTGCCGTTGGACCCCCGGTTCGGGGTCGGCTCGGCCGGCGCGCACGCGGCGAGCGGGGCGCTGCCGCTGGCCGGGAGGTGGCCGAGCCTGCGCCGGGACGTGGACACCGCCGCCGACCTGGCGGCGGCGGTCCGGCTCGGGCTGGGGCCGCGGACGGCGGCGCTCGCCGCGGCCCGCTGCCCGGCCTGACCCGCCCGGTGTACGGTGCTGGCATGCAGGGCACGGTGGCCACCTTCGACGCGGCGACCCGCAGCGGGCTGCTGCTCCTCGACGACGGCACCGAGCTGGCCTTTCCCGCCCGGGCGTTCGACGCCTCCGGGCTGCGGCTGCTCCGCCTCGGCCAGCGGGTGCGGATCGACCGGGACGCCAGCGGTGCGGTCGTCCGGGTGACGTTGCCGACGATGGCCTGACCGACCGCGCCAAGTTCATTTTGCGTTAACCCGGGTCGGGTGATTATGAGCGGGTGAGCACCCCTCGCGAGCATCCCGCCGGCCCGCGCGCCACCGAGCCGGCCGCCCCCCGCAACGGCACCCGCGCCCGAGGCGCGGACGGCCGCTTCCGTCCCGCCGGCAGCGCCGAGACCGCGCACGCCACGGTCGACCCGCTCGGGCCGGGCACCGACGCCGGTGCCGCCTCGGCCGGGCTCGAGGAGGTGCTGGACCCGGAGGTCGGCCCGCCGGCCGTCGACGAGGCGCCCGCCGCCCCGCCGCTGCCCGAGGACCGCTTCTTCAACCGGGAGCTGTCCTGGCTCGACTTCAACGCGCGGGTGCTGGCGCTGGCCGAGGACGCCCGTACGCCGCTGCTGGAGCGGGCCAAGTTCCTGGCCATCTTCGCCAGCAACCTGGACGAGTTCTACATGGTGCGGGTGGCCGGGCTGAAGCGGCGGCTCCAGGCCGGCCTGCCGGTCCGCGGCGGCGACCGGATGCCGCTGCGCACCCAGCTGGAGCTGATCGCCGGGAAGACCGCCACGCTGGTCGCCCGGCACGCCGCCTGCTTCGTCGACGACGTGCTGCCGAGGCTGGCCGCCGAGGACGTCCGGATCCTGCGCTGGGCGGACCTGGACGACGCCGAACGGGAGCGGCTGCGCGCGTACTTCCGGGAGCAGATCTTCCCGGTGCTCACCCCGCTCGCGGTCGACCCGGCGCACCCGTTCCCGTACATCTCCGGGCGGTCGCTGAACCTGGCGGTGGCGGTCCGCGACCCGGACGGCGGCTCGGAGCTCTTCGCCCGGGTGAAGGTTCCGAACAACGTGCCCCGGTTCGTCCGGGTGCACCGCGACCGGCCGGGCGTACGGATGCTGCCGGTGGAGGACCTGATTTCAGTGCACCTGGAGCAGCTCTTCTCCGGCATGCAGGTGGTGGAGTGCCACCTGTTCCGGGTCACCCGCAACGCCGAGGTGGAGGTCGACGAGGACCGCGACGAGGACCTGCTCCAGGCGCTGGAGCGGGAACTGGCCCGGCGCCGGTTCGGCCCGCCGGTCCGGCTGGAGGTGGCCGCCTCGATCTCCGACCACATGCTGGAGCTGCTCGTCCGCGAGCTGGACATGGCAGACCAGGACGTGCTGCGGGTGCCGGGCCTGCTGGACCTCTCCGCGCTCTGGCAGGTCTACAACGAGGCCGACCGGCCGGACCTGAAGGACCCGCCGTTCGTGCCGGCCACCCACCCCCGGCTGACCGAGGGCGAGGTGCCGCGCAGCGTCTTCGCCACCCTGCGCGACGGCGACATCCTGGTGCACCACCCGTACCACTCGTTCGCCACCAGCGTGCAGCGCTTCATCGAGCAGGCCGCGGCCGACCCGGACGTGCTGGCCATCAAGCAGACCCTCTACCGCACCAGCGGCGACTCCCCGATCGTGGACGCGCTGGTCGACGCGGCCGCCGCCGGCAAGCAGGTGGTGGTGCTGGTCGAGCTGAAGGCGCGCTTCGACGAGGTGGCCAACATCGGCTGGGCCCGCACCCTGGAGCGCGCCGGCTGCCACGTGGTCTACGGCCTGGTGGGGCTGAAGACGCACTGCAAGACCGCCCTGGTGGTACGCCAGGAGGGCAACCAGATCCGCCGCTACTGCCACATCGGCACCGGCAACTACCACCCGAAGACCGCCCGGCTCTACGAGGACTTCGGCATGCTCACCGCCGACCCGGAGATCGGCGCCGACCTGACCGACCTGTTCAACGTGCTCACCGGCTACAGCCGGCAGACCGGCTACCGGCGGCTGCTGGTGGCGCCGCAGGGCATCCGCAGCGGCCTGATCGAGCGGATCGAGCGCGAGATCGCGCACGTCCGGCTCGGCGTGCCGGGCCTTGTGCAGTTCAAGGTGAACGCCCTGGTCGACGAGGAGATCACCGACGCCCTCTACCGGGCCTCCCGGGCGGGTGTGCACGTCGACCTGCTGATCCGCGGCATGTGCACGCTGCGTCCCGGGGTGCCGGGGCTGTCGGAGAACATCCGGGTGCGGTCGATCCTCGGCCGGTTCCTGGAGCACTCCCGGATCTTCCGGTTCGGCAACAACGGCAACGCCGAGTTCTGGATGGGTTCGGCCGACCTGATGCACCGCAACCTCGACCGCCGGGTCGAGGCGCTGGTGCGGGTCAGCGACCCGGTGGCCCGGGCCGAGCTGGACCAGGTGCTGACCGCCGCGATGAGCCCGGAGGTGGACGCCTTCGAGCTGGCCGCGGACGGCACCTGGACCCGGCGTACCGGCACCGCCGAGGCGCCCCTGACCCAGCTGCAGGAACTCCTGCTGCATCGGGTCGCTGGCACCGCGAGCTGACCGTGGCGCGCATAGGCTGACCAGATGCTGGATGAGCGGGATTCGGCCGGCGCGGGCCGGACCGGGCCGGCCGACGATCCCGACGACGCGACGCGGATCCGGGCCGCCGGCGGGGTGGTCTGGCGTCCGGGCGGGCCGGACGGCCCGGTGGTCTGCCTGGTGCACCGCCCCCGCTACGGTGACTGGTCGCTGCCCAAGGGCAAGCTGGAACCGGGCGAGCGACCGCTGGTGGCCGCCGTCCGGGAGGTGGCGGAGGAGACCGACGTGCGGGCCGTGCCGCAGGTGCGGCTGCCCACCGTGAGCTACCGCAGCGAGGGCCGGCCGAAGGCGGTCGACTACTGGTCGATGCGGGCGGTGGCGAACGGCGGCTTCGAGCCCGGCACCGAGGTGGACGAGGTGCGCTGGCTCGGCGTCGACGAGGCGATCCGGCTGGTCAGCTACCCGCACGACGCGGAGGTGCTGGCCGCGTTCGCCGCGCTGCCGGCGGTCACCGCGACGGTGGCGCTGGTCCGGCACGCGCACGCCGGCCAGCGGGGCACCTGGACCGGCCCGGACACCGGCCGGCCGCTGGACGCCCGCGGCTGGTCGCAGGCGCACGCGCTGGTCCCGCTGGTGGCGCTGGTACGCCCGGTGCGGCTGGTGTCGGCCTCGGCGCGGCGGTGCGTGCAGACCCTCGACCCGGCGGCCGCCGAACTCGACCTGCCGATCGAGGTGGTCGGCGACCTGGACGAGCCACGGCCGGGCCAGCAGCCCGACGAGTGCGCGCTGGCCGCCGCCGCCCGGCTGGTTGAGCTGGCCGCCGCCGGCGAGTCGGTGGCGGTGTGCAGCCAGGGCAGGGTGATCCCGGGCGCCCTGGCCCGGCTCACCGGGCGGGCGGACGACTTCAGCACCCCGAAGGGCGGCGGCTGGTTGCTGGCGTTCGCCGGCGACCGCCTGCTCGCCGCCGACCGCCTCTGAGTCGGTCCCCGCCGGGGCGCCGGCTGGGTTTCCGCGCCGGCACGGGTGTCGCGCCGCCCGGGCCTGTCGCGCCGCCCGGGCTCGTTGCGCCGCCCGGGCTCGTTGCGCCGCCCGGGCTCGTTGCGCCGCTGCGGCCCGCGGCGCCGGCGGCCCGGGTCAGGGCAGGGTGAGCGTCACCGCGACCGGCAGGTGGTCGCTGGCCTCGCTGCGCGGCGCCACGGCGCCCGAGGCGGCGAGACCGGGCGAGACGAGGACGTGGTCGATCTGCTGGCGCGGGTCGTCGGCCGGGCTGGTGGGCAGCGGCCGGGCCGTCGCCAGCGCGTCGACCAGGCCGGCCCGGGTGAACTCCGCGAAGGCCGCCTCGCCCGGTTCGGTGTTCAGGTCGCCCGCGACCACCAGCGGGCGGCCGGCGGCGTACCCGGTGGCGAACTCGGCGACCGCGCGGGCCTGGACCACCGGCTCCTGGTCGGGCGGGGGTTGCAGGTGGGTGCTCACCACCGCGAGCCGGACCCCGCCACCGAGGTCGAGGTCGACCGCGAGCGCCTGCGCCCCGGTGGGCGCGCCGACCGCCGGCAGCGCCCGGGTGCGCGGCGCGGTGGTCGGCCAGCGGCTGAGCACGGCGTCACCCCAGACGGGATCGGCGGCCGGCGCGAAGACGTACGGCATGTCGAGCCGCTTCGCCAGCAGGGTGAGCGTGTCGTGGCCGCCGTTGAGCAGCCAGGCCCGGTCCACCTCGCTGAGCACCACCACGTCCGGCCGTTCGGCGCTGACGACCCGGGCCAGGCCGGTCAGGTCGAACCGCCCGTCCAGCCCGAAACCCATCCGCACGTTGTAGGCCACCAGCCGGACCGTCTGCGGCGGACCGGGGCGGTTGCTCGCCACCAGCCACGGTCCGTGCCCCCACGCGGCGAGCAGGGTCACCGCGGCCAGCGCGGCGGCCGTCCGCACCGGGGGCAGCGTCGCCGGCGGGCGGCGCGCGGGCGTCGGGGCGGTCACGGCCACCCCGGCGACCAACGCGGCCACGGCGACCGGCGCCCAGCCGTTGGGGTAGCCGAGGTCGTAGGCGGCGTAGTAGCCGATGGCGGCGACCGCGAAGACCAGCATCCCGGCGACGGCGGCGTAGCTGCGCCGCAGGTCGGCACGGGCGGGCCCGGGGGCGGCATCGTCCCCGGACTCGCCGGTGCCGACCGTGGCCGGCTGCGCGGGCGGGCCGGCGGCGGCACCGCTCGCCGGAACGCCGGCGCCGACCGTGACCGCGCCGGCTCGTGCCGGCTCGGCGCGGGGTGCCGGCTCCGCGCCGAGTGCTGGCTCGACGATCGGGCCCGGCTCGACGATCGCGCCTGGCTCGGCGCCGGGTTCCGGTTCGGTGCCGGGTGCGGGCGCGTCGGTGCGGGCCAGGCAGCCGCCGAGGCCGACTGCGGTCAACAGGACCGCCGGGACGAGCAGCGCCGGCCGGTCGAGAGCGAAGAGCAGCGCCCCGAGCAGCAGGGCCACCGGCGCGGCCGGCCACCAGCGCCGTACCGGCGCCAGCGCGGCGAGCACGAAGAGCCCGATCGCTCCGCCGGCCAGCGCCAGGCCCAGCGGCGGTGGCCCGGCGATGCCGTCGCCCGGGCCGTACCAGTAGGACATCGCCGTGCTGGCGAGCGCCGGGGAGAGCGCGACCATGCCGGCCAGCAGCAGTCCCGGGCCGGCCAGCAGCCAGGCCCGACCGCCGCCGGCCGCCGGTTCCGTCGGCCGGCTCGACGGGCGCGGGACCTCCGTGGCCAGGAAGAGCGCGGCCAGCCCGCCACTGGCCGACCAGGCCAGCCAGTCGCCGCGCCAGACCAGGTCGTACGTGTCGAGCAGCGCGTGCCCGACGGCGGCGAGGGCGAGCCCCAGCGCCAGCCCGGGCACCGGTCGGGGCGTGCCGGCGGCGACGCCGGCCAACCACAGCAGACCGGCCAGCAGACCGGCGGTGGCCAGCCACAGTTGCGTCCGGCCGCCCGGGGCGGCGGTCAGCGCCAGCCGGATCGCGGCCAGCAGCACCGCGGCGGCGAGGGTGACCCGCCCTGCGCCGATCCGCCGGACCAGCGGCGGCGCGGCCAGCGCGAGCAGGAACCAGCCGAGCGCGAAGGCGCCCATCAGCTCCGCCGGGGTGGACGCCGCCTGCCCGAAGATGGTGATGATCGACGGCAGCCAGACCCGCAGCACGTCGGTGAGGAGGACGAGGCCCAGGGCGAGCGCGGCGGTGGTGAGGTGGCGGTAGCGCACCGGCGCCCTCTTCTCGTGACCGGCGGGGTTGGTCGGCACGGCGATTCTGCGCGCGGGACCGCTTTCCGGTCAACGGCTGCCGACTCCGGACCCGGTCGACGCCGGATCGACGGCCACCATCGCCGGGACGGCGATACACCGAGACCCAGCTACGCCGAGGGGCGCCCACCACGACGGTGGACGCCCCTGCGGTACGGGCCGGGTCAGCGGCGGGTCGCTGCCTTCTTGGCCGGGGACTTCTTGGCCGGCGCCTTCTTGGCCGCCGCGCTCTTGCTGGCCGTGGCGGTCTTCTTCGCCGCGGTGGCCTTCTTGGTCGCCGCGGCGCTCTTCGTCGCCGGGGCGGTCTTCTTGGTGGTGGTCTTCTTCGCCGCGGCGGTCTTGGTGGCCGCGGCACTCTTCTTCGCCGGGGCGGTCTTCTTGCCGGCGGCGGTCGCCTTGGCCCCGGTGGCCTTGGCGCCGGTGGTCTTGGCGGCCGTGACGGTCTTCTTCGCCGCCGCCGTGGCCTTCGGCACCTTGCCGCTGGCCACCATCTCCTTGAACCCGGCACCCGGCCGGAAGGTCGGCACGGATGTCTTCTTGACCTTCACCGCCTCGCCGGTACGGGGGTTCCGCGCTGTTCGCGCGCCCCGGACGCGCTTTTCGAACGCTCCGAAACCGGTGATGGCCACCTTCTCGCCCTTGGTTACCGCCGCCTGGACCTCAGCGAGGACCGCGTCGAGCGCGGCCGTCGCCGTCTTCCGGTCCCCCAGGCGAACGGCGAGCGCCTCGATGAGCTCGGCCTTGTTCACGACTTCCTCCCGATTGTGCAACTGACTCGACGCGAGCCATTCTGCGCGCACGGTATGCCCTGTGCTGCCGGGACACAAACATTCGGTGGAAAAAAGCCCTTGTGTCGCAACGGATTCGCCCCCACCGGCAGAACCGGTGGGGGCGGAAACCGATGCGGGCTGGGGCGTACGGCTATCCGACGCTCGGCAGGAACGCCGGCCGACGCCCCTCGAAAGCGCTGATCGCCGTCTCGTGTCGGAGGGTGAGTCCAATGTCGTCCAAGCCCTCCATCAGCCGCCAGCGGCTGAAGTCGTCCAGCGGGAACGACCAGGTGGCGTCCCCGGCCCGGACCTGTCGGGCGGCCAGGTCGACGGTGACCGGGGCGGTCGGGTCGGCCTCGACGAGAGCCCAGATTTCTTCGACCGCTTTCAATTCCAGCTCGACCGGGAGCAGACCTTCCTTGAGCGCGTTGCCGCGGAAGATGTCGCCGAAGCGCGGGGAGATCACCGCGCGGAACCCCCAGTCGCGCAGCGCCCAGACGGCGTGCTCGCGGGATGATCCGGTGCCGAACTCGGGGCCGGCCACGAGAATCGACGCCCCCGAATAGGCGGGATCGTTCAGCACGAATTGCTGATCTTCACGCCAGGCACTGAACAGACCGTCGGCGAATCCGGTCCGGGTCACCCGCTTGAGGTACACGGCCGGAATGATCTGATCGGTGTCCACGTTGGACCGGCGCAGCGGCACGGCGGTGCCGGTGTGGGTGGTGAACCTCTCCATCTGCGGTGTGCCCCTTCTACAGATCGGCGGGAGCGGCCAGCCGGCCCACCACGGCGGTGGCGGCGGCGACCGGCGGGGAGACCAGGTGGGTGCGTCCGCCCCGGCCCTGGCGGCCCTCGAAGTTACGGTTGGAGGTCGAGGCGCAGCGCTGACCGGGGGTGAGGGTGTCCGGGTTCATGCCCAGACACATCGAGCAGCCGGCGAACCGCCACTCCGCTCCGGCGTCGGTGAAGACCTTGTCCAGCCCTTCCGCCTCGGCCGCCTCACGGACCGCGGCGGAGCCGGGCACCACCAGCATCCGGACGCCGTCGGCGACCCGGTGCCCGCGCAGCACGTCGGCGGCGGCCCGCAGGTCCTCCAGCCGGCCGTTGGTGCAGGAGCCGACGAAGACCACGTCGATCGGCAGTTCGCGCAGCGCGGTGCCGGGACGGAGGTCCATGTACTCCAGGGCCCGGCGGGCGGCGGTCCGCTCGCTCTCGTTGGCGAACTCCTCCGGATCCGGCACCGAGGCGCCCAGCGGCGCGCCCTGCCCGGGGTTGGTGCCCCAGGTCACGAACGGGGTGATCCGGCTGGCGTCCAGGGTCACCTCGGCGTCGAAGGTCGCCCCCTCGTCGGTGGGCAGCGTCCGCCACCAGGCCACCGCCGCGTCCCAGTCGGCGCCGCGCGGGGCGTTGGGCCGCCCCTTGAGGTACGCGAAGGTGGTTTCGTCCGGCGCGATCATGCCGGCCTTGGCGCCCCACTCGATGGACATGTTGGCGATGGTCATCCGCCCCTCCATGGACAGCGACCGGATCGCCTCGCCGCGGTACTCCACGATGTGGCCGCGGCCACCCCCGGTGCCCACCTGGGCGATCAGGGCGAGCACCAGGTCCTTGGCGGTGACGCCCGGGCCGAGCTGCCCGGTGACGGTGACCGCCATCGTCTTCGGGCGGGCCTGCGGCAGCGTCTGGGTGGCCAGCACGTGCTCCACCTCACTGGTGCCGATGCCGAAGGCGAGCGCCCCGAACGCGCCGTGGGTGGCGGTGTGCGAGTCGCCGCAGACGATGGTCATGCCCGGCTGGGTGAGGCCGAGCTGCGGACCGATCACGTGCACGATGCCCTGGTTGTCGTCGCCCAGCGGGTGCAGCCGGATGCCGAACTCGGCGCAGTTGCGGCGCACCCTCTCGATCTGCGTACGCGAGGTGGGGTCGGCGATGGTGAGCAGGTCACCGCGCCGCGACCGGAAAGCCGGATCGGCGTACCCGGTCGGGGTGTTGTGGTCCTCGGTCGCGATCGTCAGATCGGTGCGGCGCACCCGGCGGCCGGCGAGCCGCAACCCGTCGAAGGCCTGCGGGCTGGTCACCTCGTGCAGCAGGTGCAGGTCGATGAAGAGCAGATCCGGCTCGCCCTCGGCGGACCGTACGACGTGCGCGTCCCAGACCTTCTCGGCCAGGGTCCTGGGCGCCGGCTCGGGAGTGACTCCCACCATCTGGACATCCTAAATTCTGGGAGGTAAATTTCGGCTTGTGGGACACAGTATGAGCGGTGTCGGCGTTCTCGACAAGGCGGTGGTCATCCTGGCCGCCTGCGTCGACGGCGCCAGCCTGGCCGAACTCGTTGAACGCACCAAGCTGCCCCGGGCAACGGCGCACCGGTTGGCACAGGCACTGGAGATCCACCGAATGCTGGTACGCGACACCCAGGGCCGCTGGCGCCCCGGCCCGCGTCTGGGCGAGCTGGCCAACGCCGCGCCGGACGTGCTGCTGACCGCGGCGGAGCCGCTGCTGGCAGCACTGCGGGACGCGACGGGCGAAAGCGCCCAGCTCTACCTGCGCCGCGCCGACGAGCGGATCTGCGTGGCGGCCGCCGAGCGGGCCAGCGGACTGCGGGACACCGTGCCGGTCGGTTCCGTGCTGCCGATGACCGCCGGGTCGGCGGCGCAGATCCTGCTCGCCTGGGAGCCGCCGGAGGCGGTGATGCCGCTGCTGCCCCGGTCGAAGTTCACCGGCCGCACGCTGGCCGAGGTCCGCCGGCGCGGCTGGGCGCAGAGCGTCGCCGAGCGGGAGGCCGGTGTGGCGAGCGTCTCCGCCCCGATCCGGGACCGCACCGGCCGGGTGATCGCCGCGATCAGCATCTCCGGCCCGATCGAACGCCTCGGCCGCCGCCCCGGCGAACGCCACGCCATGGCCGTAGTCCGCGCCGGCCAACGCCTCTCCGGCCTCTAACCC
>NZ_QGSW01000076.1:0-19703 GCF_003176715.1 Micromonospora sp. S4605 | reverse complement strand
GCGCGTGCCCCAGGGGGCAGGGGCACGCGCCCCGGCATGGGGGGAGAAATGTCCTAGATACTGCCGAAGGTGTCGTACCGGGTGCGTTCCGGCGGGACGTCGTCGGCGGCGAGCACCCGCAGGGTGGCCCGGACCATCGGGGCCGAGCCGGAGACGTAGCAGTCGTGCGTGGTCCACGGCCCGTACCGGCTGACCACCTCGGCGATGTCGCCCAGCTCGCCGTCGAAGTCCGGGTCCTCGCTGCACGCCGGGGTGACCGACAACCAGGGGTGCCGGGCGACCAGTTCGCGCAGTGCGGCCAGCCCGTACAGGTCGGCCTCGGTACGCGCGCCGTAGAAGACGTGCACCCAGCGGGTCCGGTTGTAGCTGGCCAACTCCTCCACCAGCGCCTTGATCGGGGCGAGGCCGACCCCGCCGGCGACGCAGAGAATGTCCCGGTCCGACGAGCGGTCCAGCGTCATCGAGCCCATCGGGGCGGCCACCCGGATCAGGTCGCCCGGCTTGACCCGCCGGACCAGCGCACCGGAGACCCAGCCGGCGCCCGGCGTACGGACGTGGAACTCCAGCACGTTGTCGTCGTTCGGGGCGTTCGCCACCGAGTAGGTCCGCCACACCCGGGGGAGGTGGCGGGGCACCTCGACGCTGACGTACTGGCCGGCCTGCCAGGGCAGCGGGTGCTGCAGGGCCCGGCAGGTCAGCACGGCGGTGTCCGAGCCGTGCCGCTGGTGGGTCAGCACCTCGGCGTGCCAGTACGGCGGGTTCTCGTCCGCCGCCGCGCCGGCCAGCATCTTCTCCGAGATGGCCGCGTACGCGTCGCGCCACGCCTGGTCGTACTCCAGGTTCCAGCCGTCGCCGGCGGTGCTGCGCAGCGCGTCCAGCAGCGCGACGCCCATGGTGGCGTAGTGCGCGGCGTCCACGTGGAACTTCCGGTGGTCCCGGCCGAGCGCCCGCAGGTACTCGTCGAAGCTCTCCGGGTCGCCGACCGTCTGGCTCGCGGTGACGATCGCCTCCAGGATGCGGTCGCCCTGCCCGGTCATCTGGACCGGGAAGAGGTTCCGCAGCCCCGGGTCGAGCAGGAAGAGGCGAGCGTAGAAGTGGTCGCTCAGCCGCTCCCGGTGCTGCTCGATCAGGGTCCAGCTCTCCTTCAGCAGCCGCGCGAAGTCGTCCACCGGGCGCGCTCCTTGACCTGTCGGGCGGATCGGGCACGCACAGCATGACCACGGAGCGTGCCTGTCGGTCGCACAGAATGTGCGATCGGCTCACGAGGGCCGCTCAGGCGAGTGCCGCCGGCGGTCGCGGTCGGGCAGAGTGGTGCGGTGACCGTTGAGCTCAGCCGCCCGGTGTCCCGCCGCACCCTGGGCACCGAGACGCTGCTGGTGCTCGGGCTCTCGCTCGGGCAGTCCGCCGTCTACGCGATGGTGTCGATCGTCGCGAAGCTGACCGCCGAGGGGCCGCTGTCGAAGCAGACCGCCGCGCTGAACACCTCGGTGTCGCCCCGGCCCTGGCTGGACCTGACGTACCAGCTGCTCGGCATCGTCTTCGCGCTGCTGCCGGTGCTGCTCGCCGTACACCTGATCGCCCGCGACCCCGGCGACCCGGCCCGCACCCTCGGCCTGGACGCCCGGCAGCCCGGGCCGGACCTGGCCCGCGGCGCCGGGCTGGCGGCGCTGATCGGGCTGCCCGGGCTGGCGCTGTTCTGGGTCGCCGCGCAGCTCGGCGTGAACGCCACGCTGGTGCCGGCCGCCCTGCCGGAGATCTGGTGGACGGTGCCGGTGCTGATCCTCGCCGCCGTGCAGAACGCCGTGCTGGAGGAGGTGATCGTGGTCGGCTACCTGGTCACCCGGCTGCGCCAGCTGGCCTGGCGGACCGGCGCGATCATCGCGACCAGCGCCCTGCTGCGCGGCTCCTACCACCTCTACCAGGGCTTCGGCGCGTTCGTCGGCAACGTGGTGATGGGTGTGGTGTTCAGCCTCTTCTACCTGCGCACCCGCCGGGTGATGCCGCTGATCGTGGCGCACGCGCTGCTCGACATCGTGGCCTTCGTCGGCTACGCCCTGCTGCCCAAGGGCTGGTTCTCCTGGCTGTGACGGGTTCCACCGGCCCGGCTGGCGGGCGTGCTCGCGGCTGTTCTGCGAGCGGCTTGATCGACTCCGGTTTGCGGCATCCCGCGGCATCGCCGCGGGCGGACACCGCGACCTGCCGCATCCTGCGTGGATCTCCTACCGCGACCGGGGCGGCCGGTAGCGGGTGACGGCCCGGGCGGCCAGCCGGGCGGCGGCCGCCGAGTCGCCGGCCGCCGCCGCGAGCACCGCCGCGCCGGGCAGCACCCGGGACGCCAGCCGCAGCACCAGCCAGCCGCCCGCCTGCGCGGCGAGCGGCGCGGCCAGCCGCCACGCCGCCTCCACCGCCCGCGTCCAGGGCTCGTCGCCCCGCCCGTCCGCCGCCCGGGCCGCCGTCAGCGCCGTCCGGGCGCTCTCCGCGTCCGGGTGCACCTGGGTCAGCACCAGCAGCTCCGCGGCCCGGTCCGGATGGGCAGGATCCCGGCCGTACGCCGCCGCCAGATGCAGCACCAGGTTCGCCTGGGTCCAGAGCACCGCCGCCAGCTCGGCGAGCGGGGCGAAGGCGCCGGCCAGCGCGGCGGTCGCCCCGCCCGCCCCGGCCTGCCGGACGAACCGCCGGGTGGCGAGCCGGGCCAGGCCATCCGGCGAGGCATCCGGGTACGCCGACCGCAGCCGGTCGGCCCAGTCGCGGGCGCGCGGCCCGATCGCCTCCACGGCGGCGAGGGCGAGCAACTCCGGCGCGAAGCCAGGATGCTCGACCAGCCGGGCGAGGGCGGCGCGCAGTTCCGGCGTACGCGTCGGCGGCTCGGCCTCCCGGACGGGTCCTGTTTCGGGCTGCTCTGGTGCCGGTTGCTCCGGGGTGGCCGTGGGGGCGGCCTTCCGCTTCACGGCGGTGGCCTTCTTCACCGGTGCCGCCTTCTTGGCGGCCGGCGTGGTCGCTGCCCGGGCCGGACTGGTCGCCGGCTCGGCCGGAGCCGGCGTCTGCTGCGCGGGTGTGGTCGCCGGCTCGGCCGGAGCCGGCGTCTGCTGCGCGGGTGTGGTCGCCGGCTCGGCCGGGGCGGGGGTCTGCTGCGCGGGTGTGGTCGCCGGCTCGGCCGCGGCGGGGGTTTGCCGCGCGGGAGTGGTGGTCGGCTCGGCCGGGGCAGTCCTCGTGGCCGGGGTGGTCCGCTTGGCCGGTGCCGCCTTCTTGCTGGCGCCGGTCTTCGTCGCTCGGGCCGGCTTCGCGGGAACGTCGCCGGCCGGGGACGCCTTGCGGGGGGCGGCCGTCTTCCGGGTGGCGGCCCTGCGCGCCGGGCCGGCCTCGGATGGCCGCGCCCTGGCTGGATCTTTCCGGCTCGGGGCGTCGGTGACCGGATCCACCCCGACCTGGTTGGTCCTGGCCTCGTCCGTCTCGGCACGGCCGGTCCCGGTGTCCGCTTCGGGCTGGTCGGCCCTGCCTGGGTCTGCTGCGGTCGGAGTGGTCGCCGTCGGCGTCGAATCGGACCTAGCGGCGGCAGGGGCCGCCGCGGGCGCCGCCGCCTCGGGCTGGACGCGGCGAGGGGCCGGCTTCGCTGGCGATGATTCGGACTTGGCGGAGGTGGGGTCCGTCGCCGTCGATGCTGATCGGGACTCGGGGGCGGCCGGGGCTGACCTCGCCGGATCCTCGCCGGGCCGGTCCTCCGCGGCTCCCGGCGAGGTGGTGTGGTTCGGATCACTGGCGCTGTCTGACTGGTCAGTCCGGCGGCGGGTCGACCCGGTGGCCGCCTTCGGCTGGCGGGGCAGCGGACGGTCCGGCTCGGGCGGCTGGAAGAGCACCGTCGGAGCCGCCTTCACCCGGCGCGGACGCGGCGCCCCGCCTTCCGCCCGGTCCGCCGGATCCGGCGTCGCCGGCAGCGGCGGCGGGGTGAAGGTGGCCTTCGGGGAGCGCCGCCGCGCTCCCTCAGCAGGCTCTCGGCGGTTCGGCTCGCTGGGCGGCTGCTCCTGCATATCGATGGAGCCTAGTCCCGATCGGGCCGTCGCACAGCGCTGGAGCGCACCCACCCCGGCCGACCTGCCGGAGGCGGTCCGGTAGTCGCTTTGCTCCCGATGGGTCTGGGCCTGTATCCTCGGGCCCGGTGGTCTGCGGGCCACCTGGGAGACTTCGCCTAGTCTGGTCTATGGCGCCGCACTGCTAATGCGGTTGGGGTCTTAAAGCCCCTCCCGGGTTCGAATCCCGGAGTCTCCGCGCGAAAGCCGGGTGTGTAGACTGGCCGAGCACCTGCGCCCGTAGCTCAACGGATAGAGCATCTGACTACGGATCAGAAGGTTAGGGGTTCGAGTCCCTTCGGGCGCGCACAGTTGAACAGGGAAAACGCACGGGGCCGGTCGCTTGCGACCGGCCCTGACAGCAACCAGTGACAGCAACGTCATTCCCCGGCCTCGTCATCAAGCAGCCCGCCCAGCTGATCCAGCGCCGCCCGGCTGTCGTCCAGGCTCACGTGACCGTAGACCGTCATCGTCATTTCCAGCGTGCTGTGCCCCACGATGTCCATCACCGTCCGGGCGGCACGCCCAGGGCCAGCAGCACCGAGACGCAGCCGTGCCGCAGGTCATGCAGACGGATAGCCGGCAGCCCGGCGGCCACGCACTGATCCTGGACCAGCCGGGTGCAGTTGCGCGGATCCAGCGGCGTGCCGATCGGCGTAGTGAAGACGTAGCCCAGGCTGGGCCACTTCACCCCGAGCGCCAGCCGCTCTGCCTCCTGGCCCTGCTGGTGATCACGCAGCGCCCGCACCACCACCGCCCGCGCCATCGCTGTTGCAACTTCGGCGGTTTGTCGGGGGTCAGGCAAGTAGCGCCCGGAGCTGCCCTACTGCGTTCAGCACCTCGGCGCGGTGCTTGCCATCCTTGATCCACGCGGGCAAGCGCTCAACCAGGGTCTGGCTTCCCACGTACTGGCCGCGTTCCCGCAACCGAGCGGACACGTACGCCTCCAGCAAGTCCAGGTGCTCGGCGTTGTATGCCCAGAGCACTCGCCCACGGCACTCAATTGAAAGCCAGAGGGGTAGGCCGAAGTACGGGTCCTTCGGGCCCGAGAAATCAGGCAATGCGCGCGCGTTGTTTGCGAGGTGAGGAGCTTCCCAGCGATCTGTATACGCGCACCCCAGACAACTGAGCCGACGGCGAAGCCAGAAATCATGCTGGGAGCTGTCGGCCGATTCAGGGTCAGGACGGACCGAAGCCCGGCCGGCGCAGCGTGGGCAACGGACGAAGATCTCGCCAGCAGACAAGCCGCGCAGCCAGGACTTCGGATCGCGGAAGCGTCCCGCGTTCCCTTCCTCGGCTGCTGTCATAGATCAACTGTACAGTCATCGATACAGCCAGGACCGCCGCCAACCGTCGGCGAGCTGTGTCCGAGCACGTCCTCAATCCGTTCCAGCGGCAGGCCCTGGTCGTCTGCCCCCGCGCCCCGGGCCCGTCCCGGAAGGCCATCGGAAATTGCTCGTATGGCTCCGGACATGGGGAAAGGCGTCCTACGCTCTGGACAGGTGAGGCCCGCATGCGCCTGCTGTCCGGGCGCAAGTTCGGGTGCCCGCCTCAACCGACGCTGCCCCTCGGAAGGTGGAAGCCGGGGCACGCCATTCGTCCGCGACAGGCGGAAACCACACCCGCTCGACCTCAAGGCGTTCAAAGCAGAAGGAGGCCTGCGTGGCCGTCAAGACGGAAGCGCGGACGGGCGCCGCGGAGGTGCGGCCATTCAACATCGAGGTCCCCGAGGTGGCCCTTGAGGATCTGCGCGCGCGGATCAGAGCCACACGCTGGCCGAACAAAGAGACCGTCAAGGATGACTCGCAGGGCGTGCCGCTCGCGCTCATGCAGGACCTCGCCCGCTACTGGGCGAACGACTACGACTGGCGCAAGTGCGAGGCGCGGCTGAAGGCCCTGCCGAACTTCGTCACCGAGATCGACGGTGTGGAAATCCACTTCATCCACGTCCGCTCGAAGCACGAGGACGCGCTCCCGCTGGTCGTCTGCCACGGCTGGCCCGGGTCGATCATCGAGCAGCTGAAGATCATCGGCCCGCTCACGGATCCGACGGCGCACGGCGCGAACGCGTCGGATGCCTTCCACGTCGTGATCCCGTCGATGCCCGGATACGGGTTCTCCGGCCAGCCAACCACGACCGGCTGGGATGCCGTGCACATCGGGAAGGCCTACGTCGAGCTGATGAGGCGTCTCGGGTACACACGGTTCGTGGCGCAGGGCGGCGACTGGGGCGCGATCGTCGTCGACGCGATGGCCGGCGGCCGCGCCGATCCGATGGCAGCCGAGCCGGCGCCGCCGGAGCTGATCGGCATCCACACCAACATGCCGGGCGCGGTTCCGCCGGAGCTCTTCCTCGCGGCCTTTGCCGGCAGCCCGGCGCCGGGCGGTCTCTCCGACGAGGAGCGGGACACGTACGAGCAGCTGCTCAAGTTCTTCGGGTCGCACGTGGCGTACGGGCTGATCATGGGAACGCGCCCGCAGACGCTCTACGGCCTGGCGGACTCACCCATCGATCTCGCCGCGTTCATGCTCGACCACGGCGACGGGAGCGGTCAGCCCGGCCTGGTCCAGCAGGTCCTCGAGGGACGTTTGCAGCGGCCGAGCGACCTCACGCGCGACGACATCCTGGACAACATCACGCTCTTCTGGCTGACCAACAGCGGGGTGTCCTCGGCACGGCTGTACTGGGAGAACAAGCTCCCCTTCTTCGCCACCAAGGGTGTGACGATCCCGGTTGGCGTGAGCATCTTCCCCGACGAGATCTACCGGGTTCCGCGCAGCTGGGCGGAGCGGGCGTACCCCAACCTCGTCCACTACAAGCGCCACGACAGGGGCGGGCACTTCGCGGCGTGGGAGCAGCCGCAGCTGCTCTCGGAGGACATCCGCGCGACGTTCCGGTCGATGCGCTAGCCAGTGACTGAGGAGGACGGCTGAGTGACCCACGGCCACCCGCCCCCTTCGAGTATCCGGGCCAGGCGGTGTGGCTCGGGAGTGACGGGCCGGAGTCGGCAGCTTCTGACACCAGCGCGACGCCGCGGCGTCCAGGTATGGCCACGTGAATCCAGGCATGTGAAGATCGCGACGTGTTCACCTCGTCAGCGTCCCCGCCTGCCGCCGTCCTGTTGGTCTTTGTGTTCTTCGGCATCGCTGCCATAGCTGGAGGCATCGGAATAATCATCACCCGGCGTGTCCCGTGGCCAAATCAAAGTCTCGCACCGCTGCCGTTGCGCAAAGGCGGCTCCGTCGCTCTGACAGGTGCAACTATCGTCCTGGGAGCGTCAGCGGAGCTTCCATCGACTCCGGATCCGGTCGCAGTGGCGCTGAGTGGAGCGGCTTTTGTCAGCATCGTGGCCGCTGTGGCCTGCCTGATCTTCGTACGGCGCTAGCAGCCAGAGTCGGCTGGATCAGAGCAGGACAATGCGGACGGCTTCGGACGGCCTTGACGCGGCCTTGAGAACCTATGGATCAGGACATGGCTGTACCGCCAACTAGTTGAGGGCTAGCAGTGCGGCGGTGACCATGACGAAGAGCGCGATCAGTGCGGCCGAGCCGACCCGTATCTGTCGTGACCGGCTGAAGAGGCCGACCACGAGCGCCACTCCCACGCCCAGCAGCCAGTGGCTGACCTCGGGATGTCGGTCGGGCTCGAAGCCGAGGTGACCGAGGGCCGCACGGCCGTAGCCGACGAGTGCGGCGCCGCCGGCCCAGATGAGCAGCGTCCAGCCGACCACGGGAACTTTTCCGTCAGCCGCGACCCGTAGCGGGTGAGCGTGCCGAGCAGGTAGGTCACCGTCAGCAGCGCCAGCGCGCCGATGAGCAGCACGGCGTGCAGCCCGACGAAGAGCGCGAGCAGCACCCACGGGCCGCTCGTGGTCCCTCTCAAGAACAGGGCGGCCGCCGCACCGACCACGACCACCTGCCCAAGCGCCAGGCGGTGGGGATTCGCCAGGCGCGATGCGGTCGGTGCCGACCGCGGTGGGGCCGGGTGCCCGGCCATGCTCCGCCCCCCGTTGCACGACGATCCGGATCAGCGCGGAGCGAGGACGCAGAAGTCGTTGCCCTCCGGGTCGGCTAGGACCGTCCAGGGGACGTCGCCCTGGCCCACGTCGACGAGCGTCGCACCGAGATCCTTCAGGCGCGCGACCAACTCCGTCTGATGGGCCACCGAGGTGGTGGTGGCGAGATCGAGGTGTACGCGGTGCTTCACCGTTTCGGGGTCTGGGACGGTGACCACGTCGATGCAGACGGCGGCCGGATCCGGCCAGACGAAGCCCACGGGTTCGACGTTGGTGACGCCGGGTCCCTCGCTGGAGACACCCCAGCCGAGCGCCTCCGCCCAGAACCGGCCGAGCGCTGAGTCATCCCGAGCCTTGAAGTTCACCTGTACAAGTTGCAGCGCCATGCCACCGACCCTGTGCCCGAGCGGTTCCGGGAGATCACTTGCGTTCCCGCCGGAGGTTCAGGTCGGCGCAGCCTTTTTCGTCGGGCAACAGCGGCCGGACGAGGACGACGAAGCCGGACCGCTCCGCCCCGCTCCGCCACTGCGTGCCCAGCGGGGTGCCCCGGCCGAGCGCCTCGATGCCCGGCAGCGCGGGACCGCCGCGGGTCGTGCACTCGCCGAGGTCGGTCCGTACGCCGGCCAGGGGGTCGCCGTCCGTCCACTGCCATTCAGCGGTCCGCCTGACGTCCCCGTGCCAGCCAGCGCTTGCGAGTAGGGCGACCAGATCCGGCCGGTAGTCGGTGGTCCGCGCCGGATCCGTGGCGAGGGCGAGTTGCCGTACGGTGCGGCGGAACTCGGCGACCCGGCGGCGCGGCCCGGTCTCGTGCCCCCGCCCCAGCGAGATCACGGTGGTGGTGTGCAGGTGCCCGGCCGACCGCAGTTCGGCGACCAGCATCGTGCCGTCGGTGGTTTCCCCCGGCTCGGGTAGGTGTCGGGGGCGGGCGAGCCCGGCGGCGTGCGCCAGCCGGTAGATCTGCCGGTACCGCTCCGGGCTGAGGGTGAACTCCCGCGCCCGGTGCAGGGAGCCGTCCCAGCCGTTCCCGACGATCACCCGGCCGCCGCCGTACAGGCTGAACTCCGGCAGTTCCGCCAACGCTGGCGGCCCGCTCATGCTCCGCCACAGGTGTAGCTGGAGCACCAGCGTGTTCGGGTCGGACGGCGGCTCGGGGACGTCGAGTCCGGTGACGTTCGGTGTCGAGCCGGTCAGCACACCGGCCGCGACAACCGCCACGAGGACCGCTACGACACGGGACGGCCCGCTCAGCGCGCGCATCCGGATGTGACGGGCGCTGGTCGGCGTCGGTTCCCTGTTTCGGCTTCGCCGGTCGGTTGCTGAGGGTGGGCCGCTGCGGACCCCGGTCCTAGGATCGGGCCATGGGAAGGATCGACCGGGCCAGCCGGATGATCGCGGCACCGCCGGCGACCGTCTACGGCGCCCTGCTCGACCGGGAGTCGCTTGAGGAATGGCTGCCGCCGGACGGCATGCGCGGGCGGGTCGAGCGGTGGGATCCCCGGCCCGGTGGCGGGTTCCGGATGGTCCTCACCTACCTCGACTCCGCCGACAGTCCCGGCAAGACGTCGGATGCGACGGACGTCGTCGACGTCGGTTTCGCCGCCCTGGTGCCGGGGGAACGCGTGGTGCAGCGGGCCGTGTTCGAGGCCGACGACCCGGCGTACGCGGGCACCATGACAATGACCTGGCAGCTCGCCGCCACCGATGCGGGGACCGAGGTGACCGTCACCGCCACGGACGTGCCACCCGGCATCGACCAGGCGGTCCACGAGGCCGGGATCGCCTCCTCACTGGCCAACCTGGCGTCGTACGTCGAAGTGGGTGACTGACTCGGCCGGCTGTCAGCGGTCGGGAAACCAGTAGTGTCCTCGCATGGCTGAGGACGGCTGGAGCCCGGAGTGGTGCATCGTGGGCAACCTGCTGCCGTACCCGTACAGCCCGAATGGGCCAGGCGCGGGCTTCCGCAGCCAGAAGATCTTCCCCGCCGGCGCGAGGCTGTACGTGCTCGGCGGCTTCGCCGGCCTGGGGTACGAGACGATCACGGTGATCGGCTACGCCCACGGGCGGCGTCGCCCGGTGACTGGCCACATCAAGGCGAAGTACGTGGGCAACTGGCGGGCGGAGCTGGTCTACCGGCCGGTCATCCTGCGCGCGATCCACGCCGCCGAGGACGAGCAGAGCACCTGCCATCGCTGGCGGACCCCGTTTCGTGACGACCGGACGGCCGAGTATCACCCGAGCGAGCGCGAGTACGGCGAGCATCTGGCTGAGGTCGCCGCCGGCTTCCAGCGGGCGTTACACGGCGGTCAGTGAGGCGAACGTCTCCGGCCTCCCAGGGCACGGGCCGGACGGGACCGGGTCAGGACGTGGCCAACGGCGCCAGCAGACCGCAGCAGACCACCCCGACCACGGCGAACACGAGAAGCAGGATGGTGTAGTTCGACCAGAGCCCGAACTTCGTCACGTCGGTGCCGTGCCCGTCGTGGACGCGGTTGCGCCACGCGCCGAAGCGGAACGACAGGTGATGCGCCGCGCCCGGATGGGCGGCCAGTGCGGTGGTCACCAGTGGGACGCCCATGAAGTCGGTGTAGCGCACGTCGTGCGGCCCGGGCGCGATCACCATGTGCCAGGTGCCCTCGCCGGGGATCGGCACCGTCTGACCGTCGATCTTGAGCTTGCCCGTGGCGGGGACGGGCACGATGTACGGGCCACGGTTCACCGTGACGGCGAGCACCGAGTAGCCCGGCGGCGGCTGGATCGGGTGGGGGTACACCATCGGCGTCACGGCGCCCGGAACCGGCGGCGGGTAGGCCGAATGAGGGGGGTACGACACCGGAACATCCTCACATGGGCGTGCTCAGCCCACGGTTACCGCTGGCGCCGTGGTCCACTCCTTGGCGAGCAGGCCGTAGACCAGGGTGTCCACCCACTCGCCCTTGGTCCAGTGGTCCTGGCGCAGGTGGGCCTCCCTGACCATGCCGACCCGCTCGCACACCCGCGCCGACGGTGTGTTCCGGGCGTCCACGTGGGCGATCACCCGGTGCATGCCGCACTGTTCGAACGCCACGGCGACGAGCGCGCGGACCGCCTCGGTGGCGAACCCCCGCCCGGACACCGACGGGTGGAAGGCCCAGCCCATCTCGCCCCGGGACAGGGTCTCGTCGGCCGGCCACAGGATGACGTCGCCGACGATCTCACCCTCGTGCTCCACCACCAGCGCCAGCCGGGATTCGGCCCCGGTGATGCCGGTGCCGTGGACGCGCCGGGCGACCACGGTGGCGGCGAAGTCACGCGTCCACGGCTCCCACGGGATGTAACGGGCCACCACCGGGTCGCTGTAGTACGCGAGCAGAGCGTCCACTTCGTCGCCGCGGTAGGGCCGTAGGCACAGCCGCTCGGTACGGATGGGCAGGGTCGGCTCCGGCATGGTCCCCAGTATCGAGGGCGGCCCGTCGCGTGCCGGCGGCCACCCTGGCCCCGGCACGTGGAACTCGATTCGCGCCGCCGAACGGGGCCTTGGCCTGCACGGACAGCTGGCTACACTGCTGCCCACCGCGGGTCGCTCATGATCAGGACTGCCGGGGGAGGGGCCAAGTGCTGGAGGCTGTCGGCGTCGAGCCCGGTGAGGAACAGGTCTATCTGGCGCTGACCGCCGCCCCGGCGGCCGGCGCGGAGCAGCTCGCCGACCGGACCGGACTGTCCCGCGCCGAGGTCGACCGGGCGCTGGCGGGCCTGGCGGGCAAGGGACTCGTGGAGGTCCGGTCCGAGCCGGCGGACCTGATCCGGGCCGCGCCCCCGGACCCGACCCTCAAGCTCCGGGCGCTGCAGCGGATGGACGAGCTACGCCGGGCGCAGGCCGTCATCGCCCAGCTGGCCGAGCGGTTCGAGGCCGGTGCGCCGGCCTGGCGCGGCGCCGACTCCGTCGAGGTGATCCGGGGCTCCCGGAGCATCGCCGAGCGCTACGCAATGTTGCAGCGGGAGGCCGGCCGGGAGATCTGCGCGCTGGTCAAACGACCGGCGGTCGCGGTGCCGGCCACCGACAACGTCGGCCAGCGCGACGCGCTGCGGGCCGGGGTCCGTTACCGGGTGGTGTACGACCGAGACCTGCTGGACCCGGAGAACTCCCAGATCCCGCTGCTGCTGGACGAGTGGGCCGCGCTCGGCGAGGAGATGCGGGTGGCGGCGGTCCCGTTCAAGCTGGCCGTCTTCGACCGGCGGCAGGCGGTGGTCGTCCCGTCCGGCCTGGCGTCCGAGGAGCCGGTGGTCTTCGTGGTGCGGGCCCGCCCGGTGGTGGACTGTCTCACCTGGATCGTGGATCGGGTCTGGGAGTCGGCCCTGCCGATGCCGGCCGCGCTGTCCGCGCTCCCCGACGGCCCGTTGGCGGTCGAGGACCGCCGGCTGCTGGCCCTGCTGCTGGCCGGCTACACCGACCAGGCGATCGCCTCGCAGCTGGGGGTGAGCATGCGGACGGTCCAGCGGCGCGTGCAGCGGCTCCTGGCTCTGGCCGGGGTGCAGAGCAGGATCCAGTTGGGTTGGCAGGCCGCCCGCCGGAAGTGGATCTGAGGATCGCCAGTTCAGCGGGTTGCCGAGTACCCAGGCGCGGCAAAGTCCGACATACCGGCCGAAGGGCCTTGGCAGATTTGTGCCATGGCGGTGAACTGCCAGCTCAGGGGCCCGATATCAACCGGCGGCGATGGCAGTGTGTGCGCGTCAGCCCATCCCTGCCCCTGGAGGATGTCGAGTGACTTCCCCTGCCAGACGCCCATCGCGCCGTGCCCGTCAGGCCGCCGCGGCACTCGCCACCACGCTTGTCGTGGGCGGCCTCTCCCTGTCCGCCGGCCCGGTCCAGGCCGGCGTCGCGGCGGCTCCCGGCGGCGCCGCCGACAAGCTGGGCAGCCACGACCGCGCCCTGATCGCCACGTACGCCGCCCAGTACCGGACCCGCAGCCTTCCGGCCGGAGCCGACCAGCCGGCCCCCGACTTCGTCACCCTGATGTTCGCGGTGCGGTCGGGCCGGACCGATGCGGCCGCCCGGCAGCTCACCGACCTCGGCGCCGAGGTGACCGGCACCGAGCCGGAGATCGGCTACGTCAAGGCGAACGTGCCCTTCGCCGCCGTGGACCAGGCCGTAGCCCTCGACGACGTGCTGCGAGTGGACGCCGACGAGCTGCTCGCGCTGGACGAGACCACGGCGGCCAGCCCGGCCGCCGGAGCCGGCGGTGACGCGGGGCGCCCGGTCGCCCCGTCCGCCGCGACCCCGGACGACAACCCGTACATGCCGACCCGGGAGACCGGCTCGGTGGCGTTCAAGAATGAACACCCGAGCTACGACGGCCGGGGCGTGACCATCGGCGTCATGGACACCGGAATCGACCCGACCCACCCGGCGCTGGCCACCACCACGACCGGCGAGCGCAAGCTGGTCGACACGGCGGTCGGCAGCAACCCGCTGAACCTCATCGACCTGCTCTTCGACCGCACCTGGCTGCTGTACACCAACGGCAACAAGGTCACCGGGCCGGTGGTGGACAAGTACGACATCACCTGGACGCTGCCCGACGGCGGCAGCGACGACATGTACCTGAACCGCAAGAACCTCGCCATCGCCGGCTACGCCGACCCCACCCTCACCGGAACCCTGGGCGTCGCGTATCGCGAGTCCGACAACGCGGTCTGGATCGACCTCAACCAGGACTACGTGTTCACCGACGACGAGCGGTACCGGCCGTACCGGGAGAACCAGCAGATCGGCTACCTCGGCACCGACAACCCGGCGACCGAACTCAACGAGCGCCAGCCCTTCACCGTCGAGGCCCGGCGGCTCAGCTCGGCGATCATCGGCGTCAACATCAACACGCTGGACGAGGGTCACGGCACCCACGTGGCCGGCATCACCGCCGCGAACGGGATCCTCGGCGGTCAGATGGACGGCCAGGCGCCCGGGGCCAAGCTGGTCTCCATGCGGGCGTGCACCCACAACGGCTGCTCCTCAGCGGCCCTCACCGACGGCATGGTGGCCCTGGCGACCGACTACGGCGTGGACGTCATCAACATGTCCATCGGCTCGGCGCCCGCCCTGAACGACGGGCAGAGCGCGATGGCGCTGCTGTACGACCGCCTGATCGAGACCACCGGCGTCCAGATGTTCATCTCCGCCGGCAACTCCGGCGCCGGCACCAACAGCCACGGTGACCCGTCCGCCGCCGGCAACGTGGTCAGTGTGGGTGCCTCGGTTTCCAAGCACACGTGGTGGGCCAACTACGGCTCCTTCGTGACCCAGGTCCGCTCCGTCTTCCCGTTCTCCTCCCGCGGCCCGCGCGAGGACGGCGGCTTCAAGCCGGACATCACCGCTCCCGGTGCGGCCATCGCCCCGTACCCGAACTGGCTGGCCGGCGGCGCGGTGGCCGACACCGGCTACACCCTGCCGGCCGGCTACGCGATGCTTCAGGGCACCTCGATGGCGTCCCCGCAGGCCGCCGGCGCGGCCGCGCTGCTGCTCTCCGCCGCCAAGCAGAACGGCATCAGCGTCACCCCGGCGGAGCTGCGTCGGGCCATCTTCTCGACCGCCGATTTCAACAAGGACGAGCCGGCCATCGCCCAGGGCCGCGGCGAGTTCGACGTGCCGCACGCCTGGCAGTACCTGACCAAGGGCGTGGCCGGCACCGACGCGGTCACCGTCTCGGCGCCGGTCTGCACCGTCCTCTCGGACAAGCTGGCCACCCCGCACACCGGCAGCGGCCTGTACAACAGCTGCGCGCCGGGCAGCGGCGGCCAGGGCGTAGGCGAGTCCCGCACCTACGACGTCACCCTGACCCGCACCAGCGGTGCGGAGGGCGCTGTCGACTACGTCCTCGACCTTCGCGGCAACGACGGCACCTTCACCGCGCCGAGCAAGGTCACCCTGGTGAAGGGCGTCCCGACCGTCGTCCAGGTGACCGCCGCTCCGGCTACCCAGGGCATCCACAGCGCGGTGCTGACCATCGACAACGCGGTGACGCGGGCCGTCGAACAGCACGCGATGCTGGCCGTCGAGGCGGCCACCCCGCTGGCCCCGGGCACCACCTGGGCCGTGCAGGGCACCGTCGACCGCAACGACACGATCATCTACAGCGTCGCGGTCCCGGCCGGCGCCACCAGCCTGGACGTGAACCTCTCCGGCCTGGCCGACGGCAGCCAGACCCGCTGGTGGGCGTTCGGGCCGGACGGCCTCGAGGCCGAGAAGTCCAGCGCCGGCACCGTCTACTGCTACGCCAACTACCAGGACGGCAACGGCTGCGACCCGTTCACCCGCAGCTACGCCAAGCCGAAGCCGGGCGTGTGGGAGTTCGTCGTCGAGGCGCGGCGGACCAGCCCGCACCTCGCGAACCCGTTCCACCTGGCGGCGTCCGTCACCCAGTGACCACGCCGTGACGCGCGGGCCGGTCGGGCGGTTGCCCGACCGGCCCGTGGGTTTGGGGGCGCCCCGGCGCCCCGGCCGGGCCTCGTCAGGCGGCGGTCTCCGCGCGCTTGCGGTACCGCTCGGCCCGCCGGCGCACCTGGGTGTACGCGCTGCTCAACCCCATCGCCCGGCGTACCTCCACCAGGGTCTTGCGCACCTCGGCCCGGGTCCGCTCGGTCCCCTCGACGATCAGCTGGTCGACCAGGCCCCGGTCCGCCTCGAACCGGGCCCGGCGCTCCCGGATCGGGTCGAGGAACCGGTTGAGCGCGGCCGTCAGTTCCTCCTTCACCTCGACGTCACCGACCCGGCCGGCCCGGTAGCGCCGCTTCAGCTCCGCCACCCGGTCCCGGTCCGGGTTGAACACGTCGTGGTACGCGAACACCGGGTTCCCCTCGACCGTGCCCGGTACGTCGGCGCGCACCCGGTTCGGGTCGGTGTACATGCCCATCACCTTCCGGCGCACCGCGGCCGGGTCGTCGGAGAGCGAGATGGCGTTGCCCAGGCTCTTGCTCATCTTGGCCTGGCCGTCCGTGCCGACCAGGGTGGGCGTCTCCGACGGGATCATCTCGGGCACCGGGAACACCTCGCCGTAGAGGTGGTTGAAGCGCCGAGCGATCTCCCGGGTCACCTCGACGTGCGCCGCGTTGTCCTTGCCGACGGGGACCACCTCGCCCTTGACACAGAGGATGTCCGCGGCCTGGAGCACGGGATAACCGAGCAGGCCGTACGGCATCTCCTCCTTGCCGGAGTCGCGGGCCATCTCCTTCAGCGACGGCACCCGTTCCAGCCGGGGCACGGTCACCAGGTTCTGGAACAGGGTGTTCAGGTCGCCGACCTCCGGGATGGCCGACTGGAGGTAGAACGTGGCCCGTGCCGGGTCGACGCCGGCGGCGAGGACGTCGGTGACCATCTCGCGGGCGTTGTCGGCCACCCGCTCGATGTCCTGCCGGCCGTTGCGCGTGGTGAGCATGTGCAGGTCGGCGATGATGAAGAAGCTCTCGTACCGCTGGTGCAGCCGCACCCGGTTCGCGATGCTGCCGACGTAGTGGCCGAGGTGCAGCCGCCCGGTGGGGCGGTCCCCGGTGAGCATCCGTGCTGTGGACATGGTGGTACGCCTTTCGTGCCGAAGGAAGAGGATGGGCGCGATCGACCCGGGGCGGACGCCCCTCGGGTCAGTGGGTTCGAGTCAGTGCGTCGAACGCCATCGCGCGCCGTCCCGGAACCGCATCCCGTCGGCACGAAGCACGTCGATGATCCGCTCACGGCCGTCGCCGGAGCTGGTGGGGAAGGTGGGCACGGCATCGAGCGGGAGGCCGTCGACCGGGTCGACGACCTCCGGCGCGTAACTGCTCGCCCGGACCATGCCGCTACGGTATCGGCTTCCCCGCCAGGCCGTCAGCCCTGGCGGTAGCTGTCCTGGTAGTAGCCGCCCACCCGGTCCCGGTAGTCCGGCCGGTCGTACGCCTCCGGGTCGAAGGCCGGGGAAGCCTTGACCTGCTCCCGGGTCCGGTCCACGTGCACGGTGCGGTCGAGGTGGTCCACCCGGGCGACCGTGCCGACCGGCAGCAGCACCTTGCGGCCGAGGATCCACGGCCCGGTGTCGACCACCAGCCACCGGGCGTCGGTGTCCCCGCTGGCCTCGTCGACCGAGCCGATCCGGCCGTCGGTCGCCTCGACCCGGTAGCCGGTCAGGTCGATCGGGGTGCCCGGCCCGGGTGCGTCCGGGCCGTCGCCGGACCGCTCCGGTGGCGCCGCCGGCGGCGTGGTCTGCTCGTACCCGCCGGCGAGCGCGGCCGGGTCACGCCAGGTCCAGGGATTGAACGTCGACGGTTGCACGGTCACCTCCGAATTGCGCGGTCCCAACTGACCGCATCACCAGTGCCCACCCCACCGTTCCGGGAAACAACTCGGCAATTATCGGTTCACCGGATTGTCTCGTGCGAAATTCGTCATATTCGTTCGCCATCGATGAACGAAGACGCGTTCCCGCAGGTGGCTGTGGCTCTCATCGGGTAGCGGCACATTGGCACGCAATACGGAGTGGCCCCTGGGCACATTCGGCACCGGGTCGCCGGTCGACGATTCTGGTCCCCGCATCCGCACCAGAGGGAATAGGGGGAAGCAGATGTATCGCACCATTCGGCGGCTCGGCGTCGTGCTCGCGCTCGCGGTCGGTCTGGTCGGCGCGGCGGGGGCCACCGCGCAGGCCGCACCGATCAACCCGGTGACGCCGCAGTCGTCCTGCGGGCTCGGCTACGTCGTCCAGGACCAGGACCCGATCCGGCACGCGCAGACCGGCGCCCTGCTCGGCACCGTCTACCTGCTCTACAACCCGATGGTCGGCTACGGCTGCACCGTCACTGTCAAGTCCGCGTACGTCGGCGCGCTGACCCGCACCCAGGTCTACCTCGCCGCCCAGTACCTGCCGACCCAGGTCGACGACGGCAACCGGCTCTACGCCGCTGGCCCCACCAGGGCGTACGTCAAGGGCGGCTGCGTCATCTGGGGCGGCTTCATGGCCGACCCGACCGGCACGATCCACTACCACGAGCGGGCGAACCCCGCGATCGGTGGCATCGGCACCTGCTTCTAGCCCGTCAGGAGGCCCGCGCCCTTCTAGCCCTCGGGAGGCCCGCGCCCGCCGCGGGCCTCCCGAGGCACCGCCGAAGCACCGGCGGCGGCTCGGCGGTGCCACTACCGTCGGGCTGATGGGGCGGATGCGCGGCATCCACGAGCGGCCGGCCGGGCTGACCTACCGGCCGGAACTGGTCGACGTCGACGGGGGGCGGTCCCTCCTGGCCGCGCTGGCGGCCTACGACTTCCGCGAGGTCCGCATGCACGGGCAGATCGCCCGCCGGACCGTGCGCCACTTCGGCTTCGACTACGACTACGGCTCCTTCCAGCTCACCGCCACGGACGCGCTGCCGGTCGAGTTGCACGAGGTCCGGCAGCGGTGCGCCGCGCTGGCCGGCCTGCCGGCCACCGCGCTCGCGCAGGCCCTGGTCACCCGCTATCCGCCCGGGTCGGTCATCGGCTGGCATCGGGACGCGCCGGCGTTCGGGCCGACGGTGGTCGGCCTCTCCCTGGGCTCCGCCTGCCGGTTGCGGTTTCAGCGCGGCAAGGCCGACGACCGCCGGGTGTACGAGGTGGAGCTGGCGCCCCGGTCGGCGTACGTGCTCGCCGGCGCGGCCCGGTCGGGCTGGCAGCACAGCATCCCGCCGGCGCCCGAGCTGCGTCACTCGGTCACCTTCCGGCAGGTGCGCGCCGGCTGACCTGCGGCGCTGCCCCGCAACCGGCCCGGTCACCACGACCGCGCGCTGGCATACTCGGCAGCCATGGTGCTGTCGCGTGGCTGGGCGCTCTTCCTCACCGGGGTCGGGATCTGGACCTGGGTGATCTGGCCCCGGTTCGCGGTCGCCATCTGGAAGGACCCGCGCTCCTGGTCGACCGGTCAGGTCGGCGACTTCCCGGCCACCGGCTTCCTTTGGATCCACGCGCTGCTGATCGCGGCGTCACTGGTCATCGGCACCACCGTCGGCGTGCTCGGCATCCGCGCCTGGCGGGTCGCCCGCCGCCGTCCGTCCGCCGACTGAGCGGGTGTGACGCGGGACGCGTCGCGCGGATTTGACGATCAAACCCGCAGCCGCGTAACTTTCTCTCTGCCAGCGCGGAACGGGGCAAACAGGGCGAAAGTCTTGCAGGTCCGAACCGGGGTGGCACCGGCATCAGCGGGGGTTCTCCTCCAATGGAGCCGGTCCGGGCGGTGCCCCGGATTCGCCTAGGGGCGGATTTGGCGGGGCGGAACCGACCGGGTATGGTTGACGACCGGCAGGGCACCGGGCGAGCTTGCGGGAGACCGCAGCGGCCGGCCTGCCAAATCCGACGATCAAGCATGGTGGGTCACCGCTGTGCGCGCTCGCCGGTGCCAACCCGTACGAAGCACGACAGACCGGGACACACGGTTTGACACGGCAAAGACGGTGAGGTAACGTAGTAAAAGTGCCCGGCGCGAGAGCGGCGGGTGGAGCAGCCCCGGATGGGGCCTCACGGTGTGGGGTTTCCGGATGGTGTGTGGTTGTTCTTTGAGAACTCAACAGGGTGCTTGATAAGCCAGTGCCAATTTGATTTATACCCCGGACTGGCTGACTCTTCTTCGGAGGGGTTGGTTGGTTGGGATTCCTTTGGCAA
>NZ_QGSW01000079.1:0-19715 GCF_003176715.1 Micromonospora sp. S4605 | reverse complement strand
GCGCGGCGGGGGGCTGGGTCGGCGATCCCCCGGCGCCGGCGTCGGGTCGCCGCCACTGGTCGTCCGGGGTGCTGCCGGAGCTGGGGGTCGTCACGCCGTCCGACGCTACCAACGCACCCGCCCCGCGGCCGGCCGGACGCGGCCGGTTCGGCCGGTTCGGCCGGTTCGGTGCCGGCCGGCTGACGCTCGGCTGCGTTAGTCTTGCCGCTCGTGAGCACCGAGGACCCCGGGGCGCCGGTACGCGGCGACGACGACCGCACGGTCGACCTGAGCGATGACTTCGTGGTGCTGCCCGAGCAGACCGCCGACGACACCGACCGGGGCTGGGGTGAGCGGGCCGGCGGGAACGACGACTGGCTGCTCGCCGAGCGCCCGCCGCACTGGGACTGACGCCGATGCTGGTCACTCGCGTACCAGCAGGGCGAAGCGGCTGCCTTCCGGCTGGCTGACGACGCGCCGCGCCTGGTCGGGCGGGAGCGCCAGGTAGAGCGCCGAGCCGGCGTCGAGGGCGTCGGCACCGACCACGTCGAGCACCAGTGCCCGGGAGGCCAGCAGGGATCCCGAGCCGTCCGCACCTGGCGGCAGCGCGAGCAGGTCGACCCGTGCGCCCGGACGCACCACCGCGAGCGCGGCCGGCTCGGCCAGCCGGACCGGCACGCCGACCGCGCCGCTGGGCAGGGGCAGGGGGGCCGGCCCGCCGTCAGGTGAGCCGGACGACGGCCCGGTGGGCGGTGGACGGGAGCCCGCGAGGCCGGGCGGGCAGCCGGCCGGGGTGTGCAGGACGGCCGCCGCCAGGCCGAGCAGCGCGGCGGCCAGGCCGGCCCGGAGCAGCGTGGCGCGCCGGGGCAGCCGGGGCCGGCGCAGCGGATGCAACGCTCTCGCCGAGACCGCATCGCCGCTCGCCATGGCCGCCTCCCCGCCTGAACCCGGTGCCGTCACGGCACCCGTGGACAGCAGGCTAGGCGGCAGGGGCGCCGGCGGGGTCCACCGCCGGCGGCCTGTGGACAACCGGGCAGCCTGTGGACAACGCCCGCGCGGCAGCGACTTCTGCTACGGGTTGCGGCGACCGATCCGCCACGTCGATGGCGCTCCGGCCGCAGCGGTGGCGCGGTCGGGAGGCGGCGTCGCCTCAGGAGGCGGTGCTGCTCGCCGCCGGGGCCTTGCTGGTCGAGCCGCCGGTGGACGAGCCGGCGGAGCTGGCCGAACCCGAGGAGCCGTTCGACGACGAGCCGCTCGACCCGTTCGACGAACCGGACGTGCCGGCCGAGGAGGTGTCGCTCTTCGCCGGCTTGCTGGCGCCGCTGCTGGCCGTCTCCGAGCCGGACGAGCGGGAGTCGGTGCGGTAGAAGCCCGAGCCCTTGAAGACGATGCCGACGGAGTTGAAGACCTTCCGCAGCCGCCCCTCACACGCCGGGCACTCGGTCAGCGGCTCGTCAGAGAAGGACTGCACCGCCTCGAGCTGGTGGCCGCACGCGGTGCAGGCGTACTGGTACGTGGGCACGTTCTCCTCCGGAATCTGGCACGGCCGGTTGGCACTCGACGTATTCGAGTGCCAATGGTGCGTCATGCGCCCCGGATTCGTCCAGCGGAAGTGTGGGGCGCGACACCTGGCGCGATGCCCGACGCGCCGTCCAGCGTACGCAGACCCTCGGCGGGGGTGACCACCGCGCGTACCGGGCGGTCGTGCGGCTCGGCGGGAACCGCCTCGACCAGCTCACCGTCGTGCAGCGGCACCACGGTGAGCGCCGTCACCGGCACCCGGGCCAGCGCCCGGTCGTACGAGCCGCCGCCACGGCCCAGCCGCAGCCCCCGGCCGTCCACGGCCAGGGCGGGCACCACCACCAGTTCCGCCCCGGCCACCGCGCTGCGGCCCAGCCGCGGCCCGGCCGGCTCCCGCATCCCCCGGCCCGCCGCTACCAGCCCGTCCGGCCCGGTCCAGGCCGCCCAGTCCAGGTCGAGGTCGGCGCGCAGCACCGGCAGCAGCAGCTCACCCCCGGCTGGCAGCGCCGCGGCGAGCACCTCGGGCAGCTCCGGCCCGCCCGGCTCGCTGCCGACCGGCACGTACGCGGTCATCCGGCGCGGACGCAACCGGCGTACCAAGGCGACCAGCTCGGCCTGGACGCGCGCCGCGGCGGCGGCCCGCTGCGCAGCGCTCAGCGCCCGGCGGCGGGCGAGCAGCGCGGCGCGGACATCCCGCTTGGCCACATGTGCCACATCGGCCGCTTGCGCTCCATCAGAAAAATCCGGCACGCAACACTCCTGACGCAACGCCTTCCACCTGGTCGCTCTGTGTCAGCATCGCAGCATCGGCGGAACTTCCGGGGGGACCGAGTGACGCTACGTGGGCGGTTGACCGCAGCCTTCCTGGCGGTGGTGCTCGGCCCGGTGCTGCTCGGAGCGTTCTTCGTCGCCTCGACCGTAGCGTCCGTCGACCGCGGTCGCTCCACCGAGCGCCTCGCCGTGGCGGCGGCGACCGTGCGTACCGCTGTCGACGCCCTCTGCCAGCAGTTGCGTGCCGCCGCCGACGCGGTCGCCCTCACCCCCGACCACGCCTCCGCCGCCGGGCAGGTGGTCAGCCGGGGCCTCGCCGCCGCGGTGCGGGTCACCGACCAGGCCGGCCGGGTCACCTACGCGACGCCGGGCTCGCCGCCGGCCCCGTGGCGGGACTGCGCGGCCGCCACCCCGGCGTTCGGTCCGGTGTCCGCCCTCGCCGTGCGGGTGGACCTGCGCGACCCGGCCGGCGTCGGGTTGGGCGCGGTCGCGGCGGCGCAGCCGGTGGACCCGGCCTTCGTGGCCCGGCTGGCGGCGGTGACCGGCGTGGCGGTCACCCTGCTCGACGGGGCCGCGGCGCCCGCCCGGGTCGCGCACACCACCGAGGCCACCGGGGTACGCGACGCCGTGCTGGCCGCCGCCGGCACGGTCGACGGCGAGGCGGTCACCGAGACCGCCGACGGCCGGTACGTCCGGCGGGTCGGGCCGGCCTCCGGGCAGCCGCTGCCGCTGGTGCTCTCCGTGCCCAGCGATCAGCCACCGGGTCTGCGGGGTGCGCTGGTCGGCGCGGTGCTGCTGGCCGCCCTGCTGGCGGTGGCCGTCGCCTGGCGGCTGGCCCGGGTGACCACCCGGCCGCTGGTGGAGCTGGCCGGCGCGGTGGACCGGGTGGCCGGCGGCGACCTGGGCACCCGGGTCCCGGTGCGCAGCCGCGACGAGATCGGCCGGCTGGCCGGCGCCTTCAACCGGATGACCCGGGAGACCGGCAGCTACGTGGCGGCGCTGACCAGCAGCCGGGACCAGTTGCGCGGGCACCTGGCGGTACTCGGCGACACCCTGGCCAGCACCCACGACCTGCAACGCATCCTGCGGGTCATCCTGCACAGCGCGATCGCGGCGACCGGCGCCCGGGCCGGCGCCGTGCTGCTGCTGGACTCCGCCGGGGTGCTCGTAGCGCAGTGCACGGAAGGGCTGGACGGGCGCCTGCCGGCGGACGACCCGCCCGATGCGGCGCCGTTGCGGGTGCCGGTGGGCGCCGGGGTGGTCGGCACGGTCGCGGCGACCGGCGAGGCCCGGCGGGGCCGGATCGAGCCGTCCGAGGTCCCGGCGGGGGAGCCGCGCTGCCAGACGTACGTCGCGGTGCCGTTCGCCGCGCCCGGCGCCGCACCGGCCGACCCGCCCGGACGCGGCGCGGAGAGCGCGGCCCGCCCCGGCGACCCGGCGGCGCGCCCGGGGGCCGACCCGGCGCCCGAGGCCGGCGCGCTCGGCGTGCTCGCCCTCTACGACCGGCTCGGCGCTGACGAGTTCGACGACGACGACCTGCGCACCCTGCGCACCTTCGCCGGGCACGCGGCGGTGGCGGTGGACAACGTGCGGGTGCACGAGGAGGCGCAACGGCTCTCCCTCACCGACCCGCTCACCGGGTTGTGGAACTACCGCTACCTGCGCGAGTCGATGCGCCGGGAGGTGGAGCGGGCCAACCGGTTCGGCCGGATGCTCAGCGTCCTCGCCCTCGACCTGGACCGGTTCAAGCAGGTCAACGACACCTACGGGCACCCGGCCGGGGACGCCGTGCTGGCCGAGTTCGCCCGCCGGGTGCGCGGCGAGATCCGCGAGGTGGACCTCGCCTTCCGGCAGGGCGGCGAGGAGTTCGTGGTGTTGCTGCCGGAGACCGACGCGCGCGGCGCGGCGATCGTGGCGGACCGGCTCGGCGCGGCGATCCGGGACACGCCGATCGCCGTGCACGGGCACGGCGGCACCCCGGTGACGCTCCGGGTCACCGTGTCGATCGGCATCGCCGTCTACCCCGACCACGGCGCCACCGGGCAGCAGGTGCTGGACGCCGCCGACGACGCCCTCTACACCGCCAAGGACGCCGGTCGGGACACCTGGCGGGTGGTCAACGCGCGCCGTACCCCGCCGGTGCGGGAGATCCCGGTCCCGGCGGCGGCGGTCAGCCCGGCGGACGGGTTCCCCCGGGCCGGCACCGGTCCGGCCCCGCCGGCCAGCGGGGCGGCGCCCGGCGAGCCCGAGCCGTGCGGGGCCGCGCCGGATGCCGCCCGGGCCGGACCGGCCGGCGGCGCGTCTTCCGGGCCACACCCGCCACGGCAGACCCGTGGCCGATAGTCTCGCGACATGTCGGAGCACTCAGCGAAGCCCTCCACGGCGACCGCCGCGACCGGTCGCCCCCGCGCGGTCAAGGCCGTCATCCCGGCCGCCGGTCTGGCCACCCGGTTCCTGCCGGCCACCAAGGCGGTGCCCAAGGAGCTGCTGCCGGTGGTCGACCGGCCGGTGTTGCAGTACATCGTCGAGGAGGCCACCCAGGCCGGCATCACCGACGTCCTGCTGATCACCGGCCGGGGCAAGACGTCGATGGTGGACCACTTCGACCGCCGCCCCGACCTGGAGGCCCGGCTGGAGAAGAAGCCCGACATCCTGGCCGCGGTGCAGCGCCCCAGCGAGCTGGCCGACATCTACACCGTCCGGCAGCCCGAGCAGCTCGGCCTCGGCCACGCCGTCGGGTACGCCGAGTCGCATGTCGGCGACCAGCCCTTCGCGGTGCTGCTCGGCGACGAGTTCGTGAAGCTCGACCAGCCGCTGCTGCCGGCCATGTTGGAGCTCCAGGCCCGCACCGGCGGCGTGGTGCTGGCCTTCTTCGAGGTCGACCCGGCCGAGACGAAGCGGTACGGGATCGCCTCGGTCGAGCCGGCCGAGGCGGAGCTGACCGACATCGGCGAGGTCGTGAAGGTCACCGGCATGGTGGAGAAGCCCAAGCCGGAGGAGGCGCCGAGCAACCTCGCGGTCCTCGGCCGGTACGTGCTCCCCGGCCGGATCTTCGACGCGATCCGGCGTACCGAGCCGGGCAGCGGCGGGGAGATCCAGCTGACCGACGCCATGGAGATCCTGCGCAACGAGGGCGTCCCGGTGCACGCGATCGTCTACCGGGGCACCCGCTACGACACCGGCATGCCGCTGGGCTACCTGCAGACGGTGGTGCAGATCGCCGCCGAGCGGGAGGACCTCGGCGCCGAGTTCCGCAAGTGGCTGGTCGAGTTCGTCAACGCCGACACGGCGGGCGGATCTGGTACATGACAGCGACGGCCGACGCCGAGGCGGCCGCCAACGAGTTGACGCCGCTCGCCGACTACCTGGGCAGTGTGCTGCGCAGGTTACGCGCGCTGCCTCCGCTCGACCTCGACCTCACCCAGGCGCACGGCAACGTCCTCGCCGAGGACGTCGTCGCGCCGCACGCCTTCCCGGCCTTCGACCAGGCGGCCGTGGACGGTTACGCGGCCCGCTGGGAGGACATCGCGGGTGGCGGGCGGGGCGTCGGCTACGTACCCGCCCAGGCCGGGTCGCCGGGCGGCCGGAACGTGCGGCTCAACGTGGTCGGCGACCTCGGCGCGGCCAGCTGGCGGCCGGTCCGGCTCACCCCGGGCTCGTGCTTCTCGGTCGCCGCCGGGGCGCCGCTGCCCATCGCGGCCGACGTGGTGGTCCCGGTGGAGTGGACCGACCAGGGCATGGCCGCCGTCGAGATCTTCCGCGTCCCCAAGCGGGGGTACGGGGTGCGCCGGGCCGGCGAGGAACTGCCCGCCGGGACCCTGCTCGCCCGGGCCGGCACCTACGTCTCGCCGGCCCTGGTCGCGGTCTTCGCCGCCACCGGCATCGGGCACGTGGTAGTCCGGCCCAGCCCCCGGGTGGTGATCGTGGCGACCGGTGACGAACTGGTCGACGTCGGCCGGGGCAGCCAGCCGGGCCAGGTGGTGGACGCCAACTCGCACGCGTTGACCGCCGCCGCGGCCGAGGCGGGCGCGCTGGCGTACCGGGTGGGCATCTGTGACGACGACCCGGAGGGGCTGCGCGGGCTGCTGGAGGACCAGACCCTGCGCGCCGATCTGATCATCACCACCGGCGGCACCGGCACCGGTCCGGGCGACATGGTCCGCCGGATCCTCTCCCGCCGGGAGGGCGGCCGGGCCGGGCCGGTCACCTTCACCGAGGTCGCCCTCTATCCCGGCACCGCGCTCGGCTTCGGCACCGTGGGCGCCGAGGAGGTGCCGGTGGTCTGCCTGCCCGGCGACCCGGGCGCGGCGCTGATCGGCTTCGAGGTGCTGGCCCGCCCCGCGATCAACCTGCTGGCCGGCGCGGAACCGGTGTTCCGGCCCAGCGTCCGGGCGCACCTGCTGGAGACCATCTCCTCCCCGGCCGGGCTGCGCGAGTTCCGGCCGGCGCACGTCGCCGAGCGGCGCGGCGGCGGCTACACGGTGCAGCCGCTCAGCGGCGGGCCGTTCACCCTCTCCGGGCTGGCCGAGGCGAACGGGCTGATGGTGCTCGGCGAGCGGGTCACCACCGCGGCCGCCGGATCCACCGTGGACGTGCTGTTGCTGGATCGACGCCGGTGAGCCTGCGGCGTGCCCTTCCGAGGCCCGCGGTCGCGGGCGTAGGGTCCGCCCGGTGAGTTTCTTCAACCCCGGACGGGCACCCGGCTGGCCGGTGGTGCTGGTGGACGGTCCCGTGCTGCTGCGCCCGTACCGGCGCTCGGACGCGGCCGCCTGGTCGGAGGTGCGTCGCGCCAACCAGGCCTGGCTGTCGCCCTGGGAGTCGTCGCTGCCCGGCAGCTGGGACGAGCTGAACTCGCCGGCCGCGTTCCGCTGGGTGTACCGGGACCAGCGGCGCTCGGCGCGTACCGGCGAGGGGATGCCGTTCGCCGTCTGCCTGCGCGAGGGCGGGCGGGAGCGGCTGGTCGGCCACCTCAACCTGGGCAGCATCGTCCGGCGGGCGTTCTGCTCCGGCTACGTCGGCTACTGGGTGGACTCCAGAGTGGCCGGTCGCGGGGTCATCCCCACCGCGCTGGCGCTCGCCGTCGACCACGCGTTCGGCCCCGGCGGGCTGCACCGGATCGAGGTAAACATCCGGCCGGAGAACCGGCCGTCCCGGCGGGTGGTGGAGAAGCTGGGCTTCCGTGAGGAGGCGTACCACGTGCGCTACATGCACATCGACGGCGCCTGGCGTGACCACATCGGATACGCGATGACCAGCGAGGAGGTCGCCGCCGAGGGCGGCTTGCTGGCCCGCTGGCACCGGATCCGCGCCGGCACGGGGTGAGCCGTCCCACGCACGGGATCGGCGCGGCGCGTCAGCATCTGGGCAGGTGGACCGTAACCTCAAGTAACTGCAAGCTGTGGCAAGCGCTGTCCGCCCGTACGATCCGCGCACCCGAAACCGATCGGCGGAAGATCCTGCGGTCGGCCAACGGTTGCTCCGAACTCGGTGACGGGAGGGGTGAGGGTGCCGACGTCGGTGCTCCTCGCCGTCCTCGCCGCCGCCGGCCTGCTCGCCCTCGCGCCGGCGCTGGTCCGCCGGTACGACGCCACCGAGCGGCTGGTGGCGGAGCGGGCGCAGTCGACGGCGCGGGTGCTCCAGCGCCGCCGGCGGCGTCGTACTGTCCCGGGGCGGCGGCCGGTCAACCCGTCCCGTACCCTTGTCGTCACCCTCAGTGAAAATGCCGCCACGGGTGGGCTGAGCTCCCCGGTCTCCGCGCCGCCGGCGCCCCGCCGGTCGAAGCGGCTGCGCGCCGTCTCGCCCGCGCCGAACCGGTCCCGCCGCCGGCCCCCGCCGCGCCGGCAGCACACCCCGGCCGTCTACCGTCGCCGACGGGTGCTCGCCGCGCTGCTGCTGCTCAACATCGTCGAGCTGATCGGCGTGATCGTGGTCAGCCCCGGCTTCTGGATCAGCTTCTCGGTGACCGCCACCCTGCTGGTCGCGTACGTCGTACACCTGCGCAGCCGGGCGGTGGCCGACCGTCGGCGGCGGCGGGCGCGGGCCCGGGAGGCGGCCTGGCTGGCCGCCCGGCAGGCCGAGGTGCGGCGGGAGCAGGCCCGCCGGGCGGCGGCCCGCCGGGAGGCGCAGCGCCGGCTGGCGGCCCAGCGTGAGGTGGTACGCCGCGCCGCGATGGGCCTGGACCGCCCGGCCGACCTGCCGACGGCGGCCAACGGCGGCTCGGTCTCCTACCGGCGGGCCGGTGGCCTGCGCGGCCGCCCCTACCAGTCCGGCCGCGGCTCCCACTCGGCCTGACCGGTTCGTCCCCGGCACGGTCGGGTCGGCGCGATATGCGCGATGTGGGGGTGTCCCGGCGTCGAGGATGCCCCCAGATCGGCGAACCGGAGTCGATCAAGCGCGCGGTGCGCCGGGGGCGATTCGCGGCGGAGGCCGGCGACCTGTTAGCCTTGTCGCCGGCCCGCCCGGTGTCAGCCGGGTGGGACCTCGCCGGTCCGCCGGCGGAGGGGCTGTGGCGCAGACCGGTAGCGCACCTCGTTCGCATCGAGGGGGTCAGGGGTTCAAATCCCCTCAGCTCCACCCAGTTCAAAGGCCGTTTCCCGTCGTGGGATACGGCCTTTTCGATCTTGCGGGACAGTGAAGTGCAGCAGTCGTCGACCGCAGGGTCGACAGACCTGACCGCGAGCTACTCCGGCAGCGGCACCCGGCGATCCCGGTCGGTCTTGCGCCTGCGGCCGCTACCTCAACGACCCGACCGCCTGGCTCACACCCGGACGAATCAACGCGATGCTGCACTTGGACATCGTCGTTCAGACGGTCGCTCGCGAGGGCGTCGTCAGGCACTTGCCCATGCTGATGTCATCGACGTAAGCGCCGTCGATCAGAAACTCGTCGACGTATCGGCCTTCGACGGCGTAGCCGTGCCGTTCGTAGAGCCGTATGGCGCCGGTGTTGGCCGCCAGGACGCGCAGTCCGACCTTCTTCGCGCCTTGTGAGTCGGCAAGGCGTTCGGCGGCCGAAAGCAGGGCTGAGGCGATACCCGTGCGGCGGGCTTGCTCGGCCACCACCAGGTTCCACAGGCCGAAGACGTGGGCCCCTTCCGGGAACGGGGTCGTCCGGTGGACACTCACGGCGCCGATGATCTGGCCGCCGAGAGCGGCGACCAGGTGGGTCTCGGGCTTGCGTCGGTCGTTGAAGTACGCCGTACGCTCCTCGGCCCGGGTGGAGGGAAGCCCCGACCCGGCGGTCCACGCCGCGCGGTCGAGGGCGAGGAGAGCGGCGTCGTCCTCGGCTGTGGCGGGCCGTACCAAGGGCAGCCAGTCGACGGTGAGCGTGTCCCTGGTCGCGAATCGCAGTAGGTGGCGGGTGATGGTGTCCTCCACCGCCGCGACGTCGTCCGCCGTGCCGGCTTTGACGATCATGTCGAAGTGGCCGGTCGAGGCCACGAACAGGCAGCTGCCGATGCTGAAGCTGATGGACCCACGGTCCTCGTCGAGTTCGGCGGGCACCTTGCGCCCCATGTGGGAGACCAGTTGCTTGATGTAGCGGTGGGGGCGGTCGGTGACGACGCGTGCGGTCGAGTAGAGCATCTGATGCCTTTCCGGCAGTCGTGACTTCTGGAGCTGGTGGGTGTACCGATCAGGCAGCGATGACTGCATCGGTCACCGGGGCGGGGCAGCTGTCCTTTGCGGAACTCTCACGGTCGGAAGAACCACGTAGCGCCGCCTCGATTCGGCGGTTGGTGGTCATGGTCGACGTGACGGCGGTCATGGCGAGGAGGAGGCCGGCGGCGGCGTAGAGCGGGGTGCGTACGTCGTAGGTGGTGGCCAGCCAGCCGCCGAGGAAGGCGCCGAACGGGGCGGCGCACATGGCGAGCATGCGGGAGGTGGAGGCAACCCGGCCCATCAGGTGGGCGGGGACGATCGCCTGTCGGAGGGAGGGGCCGAGCACCATGGTGGCGCCCATGCCGGCCCCGCAGACGGCGAGCGCCAGCCCGGCCAGGTACGGGTTCGGGGCGGCGGCGAGGCCCAGGATGGCGAGTCCCTCGGCTGCGGCCGTGCAGGTGAGCGCGCTGCCCGTGCCCAGTCGTCGGCCGAGGAAGGAGGCGATGCCCGCGCCGAGCAGGCCGCCGGTGGCCTCCGCCGTGAGGAGCAGGCCGAAGCCGAAGGCGCCGATGCCGAGACGCTCGTGCGCGAAGAGGGCGAGGACGGTCCCCACGGCGAGGAAGGCGACGTTCCCGACCGCCGGGCGCAGCGCGAGCCCGAGCAGCAACCGGTCCCGGAAGACGTACGAGGCCCCGGCCCGCGCCTGCCGAAGCAACGACTCACGGGCCTGCGGTACGGGCCGGGGCACGGCGGGCAGCGACCGTACGAGCAGAGCGGAGAGCGCGAACGACAGCGCGTCGGCGAGCAGCGGAACCGACCGCCCGAGCGCGAGCAGCGCACTGCCCGCAGGCGGCCCCGCGAAGCCGGCCGCGGTCGTCTGGGCGCCGCGCAGCCGGGAGTTGGCGCGCTCCAGCAGCGCGGGGTCGCGGCCGAGCAGATCCGGCAGATAGGCCGTGGCGGCGGTGTCGAAGAAGAGCCCGCCGAGGCCGAGCAGGAAGGCGACGGCCGCGAGCAGCGGAATGCTCAGCACGTCGAACGCGGCCGCTGCCGCCGGTATCGCGAGCAGCACCGCACGCGCCGCGTCCACGACCCACATCGTTAGCCGACGGTCCCACCGGTCCACCAGCGCACCGCCGAGCACCCCGAAGAGCAGCCACGGCAGTGTCCCGGCGGCCGTGACGACGGCGAGTGCCATCGGATCCCGGGTCAACGTCAACGCGAGCAGCGGCAGCGCGGCGTGCGACACTCCGTCGCCGAGCGAGGAGATCGTCTGCGCGGTCCACAGCCGTCCGAACCCGGTCGGCAACTTCTGAGCGTCTCAGGTCACTTGGCGTCCCCTCCGGCCTGCTCGCCCCGCGCCGGGTGGAACAGTGCGAAGACGAGCGACGCGTCCGGCAGCGACGGATCCGACAACTCCCGGTACTCGTCCGCCAGCGCCTCCAACCGCGCCCCCAGCTCCGCGAACTGCTCATCGGTGAGCCGCAGGTGAGCCATCCGTACGTGCCGCCCGTCCACCGGCGCTGCCTCCAGGTCCGCCACCGCGTGCCGCATCAGCACGTCCGGCCCTCCCTCGCCCGGATCCGGCAGCACGATCGTCTGCGCGGCCATCGCGTAGTACCGCTCGGTGACCCCCCGCACCTTCCGCGTCCGCACCACCTTCACCAGGCCGGCCCGTTCGAGCAGCCGAATGTGGTAGCTGGAGCTCCCCTTCGCGAGGCCCACCCGTTCGGCGATCTGCGTGATCGTCGCGGGCTCGAAGCGGAGCACGGCCATGATCCGGTGACGCGCGAGGCTGGAGATGGCGCGTAGCTGTTCGGCGGTGGTGACGTGGAACGTCTCAGGAAGATCGTCGGCAGGCATGCGAGCAATGGTCAACAATCCTTGACCATTGCGCAAGGGGTTTCCTGCGGTCTTTCCCACCAAGGTCGGCGGGTCGGCCTCCCCCTCCTCCTCGTTCAAGCCGTCCGGGGCCACGTACGCAGAGCGCCGTCCGGGCATGCCGGGTGTTCGTCCGGGTATCTCCCACCGTGACCTTCTCGATCGCGGCCCGGTGTCCGCGTACCGGCCGGCTCGGGGTGGGCGCCCTGACGGCCCGACCGGCGGTCGGCAAGCTCGTCGCCCACGTCCACTCCGGCGGTGGCGCGGTGGCGACCCAGGCCACCGTCAACCCGTTCCTGGCCTACGACGGCCTGCCGCTGCTCGCCGAGGGCCGCTCGCCGCAGGAGGTGCTGACCGAGCTGCTGGCCCGGGACCCGGGTCGGGAGGTGCGGCAGGTCGGCATGGTCGACTGCCAGGCTCGCTCGCACGCCTTCACCGGTTCGCGTACCAGGGACTGGGCAGGGCACCTCACCGGGCCGGGTTACGCGGTGCAGGGCAACCGTCTGGTGGGCCCGGAGACGCTCGCGGAGATCGTCCGGGTGTTCGCGGACAGCCTGGACCTCGACCTGGCGGAGCGGCTCGTGCTGGCCATCGAGGCCGGTGAGGCGGCCGGCGGTGACCGGCACGGCGCCCGGTCGGCGACCGTGACGGTGATCGGCGACCAGCCGTACCCGCTCTGGGACGTGCGGGTCGACGACGCCGAACATCCGGCGCGGGAGCTGCGCCGGCTGTACGTCGTCTTCAAACAGGAGGTGCTGCCGACCATCCAGGGGCTGCCCACCCGCGACGACCCCATGGGCGAGGCCGCCCGGCGGGCGCTGGGGTAGCCCGCGGACCGCCTGCGGCCGCGTCCGACGACGGGCCTGCGGTGGTGTCGGGCGCATGACGCGGCAGCCACCGCACCCCGCCCACGCACGCCGGACCGGAGTCGGGTTGTCGGCCGGTCGCATGATGGTCGGGTGGACGAGGGCGTGCGGCTGCATCGCAACACGGCGAAGCTGCTTGCCTTCTACCTCTTCATCGTCTTCACCGGGGCCGGCGGCTGGCTGGCGGCGACCTGGGGCGAGGCGCAGGGCCGCTACACCAACACCGGGCCCTTCCGGGTATTTGCGGCTTTCTTCTTCCTCTGCGGCATCGCGGCCCTGGGCAGCCTCCTCTGGTCCTTCTCCATCCACGTCGACGACGACGGGTTGACCCTTCGCCTCCGGGGCGCCACGACCCGGCTGAGCTGGGAATCGGTCGAGTTGCTGACGGTGGAGAAGGCGGGCGAAGGCTGGCAGGACCCCAGGTTGACGATCCGGTTGGTCCCCGGTGCGACGATCCGCGGCCGTATCGCCCGTAAGCAGGACGGGCGGTGCACCTATGACCTGCTCGGCGTGGAGGACTTCAGCCTACCGCCGGAAGACGTCCTGGCGATTCTGCGCCGCTACGGAAAGGATCGCGTGGACGGCCGGGTCTACCTGGGCTTTCGGGAGGCCGTCCGGCGGGTGGCGGTGTTCATGGCCGAACGGGAGCAGGCGACGGGGGACACGGCGGAGCGCGGCGGCGGTGACGGCCCGACGGGTTGATCCCGCGACCGCGGCGGCCCGCACGGCAGGGTTCGATCCCCGCGGTTCGGCGGTCGATCGGTGGCAAGCTGAGGCTTGTGGACAGGGAGCGGGTGACCAGCTGGCTTCGGGCCTACGAGCGGGCATGGCGGACGCCGGGGACCGAGCCGCTCGCCACGATCTTCACCGAGGACGCGAGCTACCAGCAGGGTCCGTACCGGAGCCCGGTCGTCGGTCTGCCGGCCATCGCCCGGATGTGGGAGGGTGAGCGCGCCGGTCCGGACGAGGTGTTCCGGATGACGAGCGAGATCGTCGCGGTCGACGGTGACACGGCGGTGGTGCGGCTGGAGGTCCGCTACGGCGAACCGGTCCACCAGGAGTACCGCGACCTGTGGATCATGCGTTTCGCCGAGGACGGGCGCTGTGGATCGTTCGAGGAGTGGCCGTTCTGGCCGGCGCAGCCGACCGCCTCCCAGGGAAGCTGACGACCTTAGAACGCCGGGTTCGTCTCCGGCCCCGGGCGGTGCGCCAGCCCGTCGAGGACGGCGATCCCGCTCATGACCAACGCGACGGCGAGTGCCGCGGCGATCGGCGGGAGCAGCAGCATGACCGGAGCCACTACGGCCAGCGCCAGTACGCCGAGGGACAGCGCCCGGCAGCGCCGCCCGCTGCGGACCGGCGGGTCGAGGGAGGATCGCCCGACCAGGAAGAGCGCCGGCCCGCCAAAGATGACGGCCAACAGCGCCCAGTCGATCGGCGGGGCCGGGTCCTCGACGACCTGGCCGAAGCCGACGGCGGTGCAGATCACCCCGCCGGCGACGAGCAGCAGCCCGAAGCTCGACCACTCGGAGAGCCGCATCGCCGTCTCCTTGGGACGGTCGGAGGCCGCCGGATCGCGTGACCCGCCGTGGTAGAAGTAGATCCGCCAGAAGGCCACGACGGTCAGGAAGGCGGCGACGAGTACGGCACTCCGTTTGACGGAGAAGCCCGGGAAACCGATGGCCGCGCCGGTTTCCAGCACCACCTCGGCGAGGGCGATCATGAAGAACTGGTTGTACCGCTCGGCCAGGTGGTCGAAGGACGTCGTCGGGTAGTTCGGCCGGGTGGAGCCGAGCCGCGGCGCGGGCCAACTCATCGCAAAGCCGAGGATCTCGATGGCCAGGGCGATGGTCCAGAAGACGCCGCGGCCCAGGCCGCCGCTGATGCCGCCGGCGATCCAGAACACGCCGGACAGCACATGCCAGCTCAGCAGCCGGGCCGGCGCCCGCCAGCGCGAGTCGCCGCGGAGGGCCAGGGTCAGGTAGAGCGGACGGCCCACCTGGATGAGGACGTACGTCACGGAGAAGACGACGCCCCGCTCGCCGAACGCCTGCGGCAACGAGACCGCCAGCACCAGCGTGCCGAACATCGAGGCCAGCAGCAGGATCTGGATGTCCGCGCGGCGTGGGTCGTATGAGCTGCTCATCAGCGCGTTGAGGGACCAGACCATCCACATCGCGGTGAAGAACAGCACCGTCTGGCCCGTCTCCGAGAGGAACGCGTGCCGCAGGAAGGTGAGGTCGTCCGCGACCCGCCCGGCGAGCCGGGCGAGCGCGAACACGTAGACGATGTCGAACAGCAGTTCCAGGACGGTCGCCGAGCGAGGAATGCTGGCATCCCCGAGCCGGCCGGCCCCGGCGTGCGTCAACATGTCCGGCTTGGGCTGATTCGCACCCTCATCGCGGTCAGTTCTACCACGACCCGCCCGCAGCTCGGGCCGACACGGGAAGAGCCGGCGACGGGTCGTGGACGGCGGTCCCGCGACCCGCCTGTCGCCGCCTGCCGCCGGCATCCGACCAGTCCCGCGACCGCCGCCCAGGCCACGCCCGGCGCCCGATCCCGGTCCCGCGACCGCCGCCTACGCCGCCGCCGGTGTCCCGCTCAGCCCCAGTTCTGCGGTGCGGGCTGGCGGGTCGTCGCGTTCAACCGGTTGAAGAAGTTGGTGGTGGCGACCCAGAGCACCACCGCGGCCAACTGCTTCTCGTCGAAGTGGCGCGCCGCCTCCGCCCACACCTCGTCGGAGACCGCGTCGGCCCGGTCGGCGAGCCGGGTCGCGGCCTCGGCGAGCGCGAGCGCCGCCCGCTCGGCGTCGGTGAAGTACGGCGTCTCCCGCCAGGCGGCCACCGCGAACAGCCGTTCCTCGGTCTCGCCGGCCTTGCGGGCACCACGGGCGCCGGAGTCGACGCAGGCGCCGCATCCGTTGATCTGGCTGGCGCGCAGGTGGACAAGCTCCAGCGTGCCGGTGGGGACGCCGGCGGAGTGCGCCGCCTTGTAGAGCAGGTTGATCGCCGTCACCGCGTCCGGGAGCAGTCCTGCGGGGTTCGGCATACGGGCCTGCACGGTCATCTCGTCCGGTCCTTCCTGTTACGCTCGCCGGCGTTCGTCGCCGGGTCGCTCTCGTCCGTCACCGAGATGTCGACAGCGGGACGAGCGGCGTGACGGATGTGACAGCGGTCACGCCAAGGCCGGAACGCCGGCCGGAATTGCGGGGGCGATGAGCGACACCGAACTGCTGGCCCAACGCTTCGAGGAGCAGCGTCCGCGGCTGCGCGCGGTGGCCCGGCGGATGCTCGGCTCCCCGGTCGAGGCGGAGGACGCGGTCCAGGACACCTGGCTGCGGCTCAGCCGGGCCGACGCCGAGGGCATCGACAACCTGCCGGGCTGGCTCACCACCACCGTCGGCCGGGTCTGCCTCGATCGGTTGGGCTCCAGCGCCAGCCGGCACGAACAGCCCGCGGACGTGGCCGCGGACGAACCGGGCCCGGCCGGTCCCGGTGACGTCGACCCGGAGCGGGAGGCGCTGCTGACCGAGTCGGTCGGCCGGGCGCTGGACGTCGTGCTGCGCACCCTCGGCCCCACCGAACGGCTGGTCTTCGTGCTGCACGACATGTTCGCCGTCTCGTTCGACGAACTCGCGCCTGTCGTGGACCGCAGCCCGGCCGCCGTTCGGCAGATCGCCAGTCGGGCCCGCCGCCGGGTGCAGAGCGGACCGCCGGCGCCGGAGATGGACCCGGCCCGGCAGCGCGGCGTCGTCGAGGCGTTCCTCGCCGCGTCCCGGGAGGGGCGCTTCGACGACCTGCTCACCCTGCTCGACCCGCACGTCGTCCTGCGCTCCGACGCGGCAGCCGTCCGCCGGGGCGGGACCGACGAGGCACACGGCTCCACCGTCGTGGCGGCCTTCTTCTCCGGACGGGCGCAGGGCGCCGTGCCGGCGTTCGTCGACGCCGCGCCGGGAGCGGTGGTGGTCCGCGCCGGCCGCGTCCACATCGTGCTCAGCTTCGTGGTCACCGACCGGATCATCGGCATCGAGGTGGTCGCCGATCCCGCGCAGATCGCCGCCCTCGACCTGGCGGTGGGCTGACCGTCTGCCCTGGCCGCCCGCCGGTAGGGGACGCGACCGGCGGGCAGTTGGCCCGGCTCGCCGACGTGCGCGCCCCGATCGCCCGCTTGCCGTACGGGACGGGGGCAAGGGCCAGGGCCGTCTCCCGTGATGGGAGACGGCCCTGGCCGGGTCGGACGCGCCCGACCGGACTTAGCCGGAGAAATCCTCCCGGACGTCCCGGGCGTCCTCCTGGACGTGCTCGCCGGGCTGCTTGCCCCGGATCCGGTCCCGCTGCATCACCCGTTCCGCCTGTGCCCGTTCGTCCTGGTTCATGTCGCCCAGCTGGGCCTTGGCGGGGCCGGCCACCTGCTCGACCCGGTCGTTCGCCCGTTCGAAGCTCATGTCGCCTCCCTGTCCATCCGGACGGATCGCGGGGACTCCGCCCCTCGGACCCGGGTCCCCGCCCGTCGCCGGGGGAAACCCGCCGCAGGCGGCGAACCGCGGGCCAGGGGATCAGCTCCACTTGAGCCGGGCGAGTTCCCCCTTGAACTCGGTGAGCGTGAACGAGCCGCCCTCGCGTGGCATCAACCGCAGCGAGTAGGTCACCTCGCCGGCCTCCCACCACAGCGTCCACCACCGTCCCTCCTGGCCGGTGACGTCACCGTCGCGCGAGCCGACCCGTACCGTGGCGACGGCCTCGGGTCGGGACGTCGCGGCCGTCGGCTGCGCGCTCAGCAGCAGCCCGGAGCCGTTGGGGCCGTTGTAGCCGCGGTGCCAGCCCTCGTCGGTGGACATCCAGTGCGACTCGTACGGGCTCCACCGCTGGTCGGCGGTCAGGTCGGGCAGTTCGCGTTCGTGGTAGACGGGGTGCGGCGTACCGGTGGCGGCGTCGCGCAGCGCGCGGTCGCCGAGCGGCTCCGGCAGCGACACCACCAGCGGTACGGCGCTGCCGCTGGCGGCGCAGTCGACCGACTCGATGACGCGGCCGCGCACCGCGACGACGACCTGAGCGCCGGTCTGCTCGGTGACGGAGCCCCGCGGTTCGTAGAGCTCCGAGCACTTGGCGTCGCCGGGACCGGTGTACACGGTGACCTCGGTGCCGTCCCGGGCCACCAGGGCCGACACCCACGGCACCAGGCCTGCCCCGTCGGGGGTGGCCGCCGCCGTGGTCGGCCGCGCGGGTGTCCCCTCGGCGACGGCGCGCTGGCCGCAACCAGCGGTGAGCCCCAGCACGACGGTGGCCACCGCGGCCAGCACGGCGACGCCTCGGCCGCCCTCACCCGCCGGACGGCCGGGGTGCCTGTCGGGGTACTCGTCGTCGATGCGCATCGCGGCATTCGCCTCCTGTCCGGACGGGAACGGGTGACATCGCGCCGGGCTCCGTCCCGCCCGGCGCGGCGGGCAGCCTCAGTTGTTCCGCAGGCGGTCGGCCAGGTCGGCGGCGAAGGCCAGCACCTGCTCCTCCGTGCTGACCACCCGGGGGAACACCACGATCCCCACCACCAGGTTGCTCACCCGCAGGAACACGCTCCGGTCCCGCAGGTACGCCTCGTCACCGACGCCCGGCAGCCGCCGGGTGCCGGGCGTCAGCCGGCGCAGCAGTTCGGCGGCGGCCTCCGGCGCGTCCTCCCGGCGTGGGGTGGCGACGTAGTAGGAGACGGTGATCGTGGGCACCGGAACGTAGCTCGGATGGTCCGGCGGCAGCAGCAGGTCACAGTTGTTGCGGTCGTCCTGCTGCAGGACGTACGCGGGGCCGAGCAGCCGCACGCTCGGCGCGAGCGTCGCGCAGGCCGCCGGCTCGGCCCGGAACCGACCGTCGTCGTGGAAGCCGCCGGCCAGGTAGGTGATCACCGCCGCGGCCAGCAGGACGGGAACGAGGACGGCCGCGACGAGCAGCGCCCGCCGGCGCGGACGGCGCGCCGAGGGCGCCGGCTGGTCCTGACCGGAGCGGTCACCGAGTGGGGCCTCTCCGACCTGCGGCGGTGGGTGCATGGCCGGGGATCCTAGTCAGTGCGCGCGAGGCGCGGGGGGCCACGGCGACCGCCGGCGCGGACGCGGGCCGAGACGATGCGGTGCCGCCAGCGACGTGGGGGCAGGACGTGCCGCCCCCGGCACCCCGGCCCTGCTTCGGGGCAGCGAGAACCGGCCGACGCCGAGGGCCGGCCCCGATCCGGGCCGGCCCTCCAGGTCGGACGCTCGGGCTACGGCTTCCAGGAGCCGGCGGCCTCGAACTTGTGCTGGTACTCCAGCGCGCCGTTCTTGTCGGCCACGTCGAACACCACGGTGCCGGTCCGCTTGCTGCCGGCCCGCAGGTTGTTACCCGAGCTGAGCGTGTCGCCGCAGCCGGACAGGGCGCTGGCCAGGCCGTTGACAGTGGTGCCGTCGGAGGCCACCCACTCGAAGTAGAACGGGTTGATCGAGCCCTTGCCCTTGGTCACGGTGGCCGTCACGTGCGCGATCAGGTAGAGGCCCTTGTCGGGCTTCGGGGCGTACGAACGGCAGCCCTTGGTCGCGGTGGTGAACTTCGTGACGGTGATCTCGACCGTGCCCTCGTTGTCCGAGAGGACCAGCGTGTCACCGGGCTTCATGTTGAAGGTCTCGCCGTCGGTCTCGCCGCCGGCCGAGGCGCTCGGCGCGCCGCTGGGCAGGCCGGGCGCACCGGTGGTGAGCGGGGTGGGCAGGGCCTCGGCCACCTCGTCGGCGGCCTTGTCCGCGCCGGCGACGATCGCGGCGATGCCGCCGACGCAGCAGAGCAGGGTCAGCACGACCGCCGCGATCGCGATGATCAGGACGGTCTTCTTCTTCTTGCCGCCGTTCGGCGCGACCGGCTGCGGCGCGCCGAGCGGGTAGCCGGGCGCACCGGGCGCCGGCATCCCGTAGGCGCCGGGGACGCCCGAGGTGGGCGGCTGCGGCGCACCGGAGACCGGCGGCGCCCACGGCTGCCCGGGAACCGGCGGCTGGGGCGTACCGGAGACCGGCGGCTGCGGCGCGGCCCACGGCTCGCCGGAGACCGGCGGCTGCGGGGCGCCGGAGACCGGGGGCTGCGGGGCGCCGGAGACC
>NZ_QGSW01000212.1:0-19789 GCF_003176715.1 Micromonospora sp. S4605 | reverse complement strand
CCCCGCCGCCCGGCGGCTCGGGTTGCGCGGTGAAGTACACGCCCAACTCGTGGAACAACGGGTTCACCGCCGACGTGCAGATCACCAACCGCGGCTCCAGCACCGTCAACGGCTGGACGCTGACCTACTCACTACCCGCCGGGCAGCAGGTGACCAGCGCCTGGAACGCCACGGTGAGCCAGAGCGGGTCGACGGTGACCGCGCGGAACCTGAGCTGGAACGGCTCGATCGCGCCGGGCGGCACGGCGAGCTTCGGCTACCAGGGGACGCTGAGCGGGTCGTACTCCTCGCCCACCAGCTTCACCCTCAACGGCGTCGCCTGTTCGCGTACCTGAGCTTCCGCCGGAGCAAGGAGAAAGGAGCGTGGCCTGGGGCCGCGCTCCTTTCTCGGTCCATTCAGCCGGGGTGATCCGGACCTGGCAGCCGGGCCGGGCGCGCTCCACAGGCTGTGCCGTATCAGCCGGTCAGGAGAAGGACGGACAGGCCGAAGGAGGCACCCGAGCCCACCACCAGCAGGACGCTGCCGAGTCGAAGGGTGCGGTCCACAGCCCCGGTCGTCTGAGCAACGGGAACATCGTCGATCATCTGGAGAAGTGTCCGAACCTTGCCGAGCAGGCGGCGGCGGCCCGGACCGCCGCCGGGGCTACCGATGGCGGGTAGCACGGCATGCACCGGTATCTCCGTCCCGTCCTTGGCGACCAGGTCGACCGCGATGTTCTCCAGAACGCCGATGTCCGCGACGAGGTGCCGCGGCACCGAGTACCTGAAGAACGGGTTGTCGACGATGACGCGTTCCGGCGTGACCCCGACGGCCGCTGCCGGCCCCGCCAGGTAACCGAGGCAGACGGCCAGCGGAAGCATGCCCAGCAGTCCCACGATCTCCCCGGCGGAGTGCGGCCCGTTGAGGACCATGTTCGCCACGGGACCGGCCGCCAGCAGGATCGCCACCACCAGCGGCAGTTTGTCGTCCCTTCGGTATCGGGCTCGAACCCCTCCGGACGCGTTCATGGCATGACCTGACCTTCGGAGGAACCGACGACCGCGCCATCGAGGGGAGCACACCCGGGCAACCGGGCGCGGGACTGGTCGACCCGCTCCATCGATCCTCGCTGGCAGTCGTGGTGGGGATCAGCGCCAACCAGCAGTGCGCACGGCGTCCGCCAGGCCGCGGGGTCTGGCGGACGTCGCGCGGATGCGGTCGGCGGTCAGACCCGGGTGAGCCGGACGGCGTCGGCGATGATCAGGCCGCTGGCCGAACTCCACCGGCTCACCGCGACCCGGTTGGCGTCCCCGGCCGGCAGCGCGAACGTGCCCAGCGTCCGCCACTGCCCGCCGGTGGCCCGCTGGTCGACGTGGACCGTCTGGTTCCCGCTCGACGTGGCGATGATGTACGGGGTCGAGGAGTTGTAGCCGGCGTTCGCCGGCCACCAGGCGTCGACCCGGTAGCTGCCGGCCGCCGGCACGTTGAACTTGTACCAGGCGGCGTCGCTGGCCAGCACCGGGTCGGCGAAGCGGTAGTCGGCGCCGTAGCGCTGCCCCGAGTACGACGACGTGCCCCAGTTGGTGCTGGCGGTGAACCGGCCGGCGGTGGCGTTGTCCACGATCGACGACCAGGCCGGGGTGCCGGCCATCTTGGCGGCGACGTCGGAGCGCATCACGTTCAGGTCGATGAAGGACGGGTCGATCTTGCCGGTGGTGCTGGTCTCCCGGTGGCCCCGGGCGTAGCTGGCGTCCTTGCCGAGCCGCTTCAGCACGGCGGCGGTGGCGGCGACGGACGCGTTGTACTGCGCTGCCGTCATCTCCTGGCTGACGCCGTTGTAGTCGATCTCCCAGCCGATCAGCATGGTGTTGCCGTCGCCGGCCGGGATGGGCCCGCTGGCCCGGGCCGTGCCGGCGTGGTTGCAGCGGCCGGCGGAGATGACGTGGAAGACGCCGTGGTAGTCGACCAGGGCCTGGCAGAGCGGGCCGGGCAGGTCGGACCGGCCGTTGATGCAGATGTTCAGCGCCGGGTGCGGGTTGCTGGCGCTGGAGGTGGCCGCGGTGTGGTGCCAGAGCACGCCGATCGGGTCGAAGGAGCCGGGGCGCATCCGGTTGAGCCAGTCGCCCTCGACGACGACCTGGACGCCGGCCGAGCGGAGCACGTCCACCAGCCAGGGAATGGTGGCCATCAGGACTCCCCGAGCAGGTCGGCGAGGCACTCGGGCTTCGGCGCGGCGAGCGGCGCGGCACTCGCCGCGGCGGGGCGGACGGCGACGGCGGTCAGCGCGCCGGCCACCAGGGCCGGGATGCCGAGCAGACCTCGACGCCGCAGACGGACGGTTCGGGACGTGGCCATGGCGCTCCTTCAACCGGGGGCGGAGGGGTTCGACGGATCGACGGCCGTCGTGACGCGCACGGTATATCGTCACGAGCGTCTATGTCGATACCCTTCATCGCCCTAGCTTCGGCTGAAGGAAATTGGCAAGAAGTGGACTCGGCCGGGCGGCCGTCCCGCCGGCGGGCCGCACGCCGCCCGGGTCTGCCCGGCCGGACGGCTCAGGTGCTGCCCAGCGCGTCGATGTCGCGGATCTCCTCGGCGGTCAGCGCGAACTGGAACACGTCGGCGTTGGCCCGGATCCGCTCCGGCGTCACGGACTTCGGGATCACCACGATCTCGTGGTCGATGTGCCAGCGGAGCACCACCTGGGCCGGCGAGACGCCGTGCGCGCCGGCGATCCGGGTGAGCACCGGATCGGTGAGGTCGCTCCGCTTGAACGGGCTGTAGCCCTCCAGCACCACACCCCGGTCCCGATGCTCGATGTGCCGCTGGCGGTCGTACAGGGCGGGGCTCCACGGGATCTGGTTGACCGCCGGGTTCTCCTCGGTGGCCTGGATCAGCTCGTCGATCTGCGCGGTGCTGTAGTTGCTCACCCCCACCGCGCGGGCCAGCCCCTCGTCACGGGCGGCCAGCATCTCCCGCCAGACCGGGATGCTGTCCGCCGGGTTCGACGGCGGCCAGTGCACCAGCCACAGGTCGACATGGTCGGTGCCGAGCGCGCGCAGGCTCGCCTCGATGGTCTCCCGCTCCCGGCCCACCCGCTCCGGCGGGAGCTTCGTGGTGAGGAAGACGTCCTCGCGGCGCAGCCCGCTCTCCTGCACCGCCCGGCCGACCTCCTCCTCGTTGCCGTACATGGTGGCGGTGTCGACGTGCCGGTAGCCGGCGTCCAGCGCGGCCAGCACGGCGTCGTAACCGGCCTTGCCGGTGGCCTGCCAGGTGCCGAAGCCGAGCAGCGGCATCCGCACCTCGCCGGGCAGCGGAACGGTGGGCTGGTCCAGGTCCATGACGATGGTTCTACCCGTGATCGCCCCCGACATGCCCGGAAACCGGGCATCCGGGTCGTCGGCGGCGGGTCGGCACCGGCGTCCGGCGGCCCGGGCCGGATTGCCGGAGAATGCGGGTGTGGCCGACCGGCTGGAGGAGTACCGGCGCAAGCGGGACGCGGCACGCACCCCGGAGCCGGTGCCGCGGCGCGCCCCCCGGCGGAAGAAGCCGGCCGACGGCACCGCCCGCTTCGTCATCCAGCAGCACCACGCCCGGAGCCTGCACTGGGACCTGCGGCTGGAGCACGAGGGGGTGCTCGCCTCCTGGGCGGTGCCGCGCGGCCTGCCCCGCGAGCCCGGCCGCAACCACCTCGCCGTACACACCGAGGACCACCCGATGGAGTACCTCACCTTCCACGGTGAGATCCCGGCCGGCGAGTACGGCGGCGGCCGGATGACCATCCACGACCGGGGCACCTACCGCGCGGAGAAGTGGCGCGACGACGAGGTGATCGTCGTGCTCGCCGGCGAGCGGACCAGCGGCCGGTACGTCCTCTTCGCCACCGGCGGCAAGGACGGCAAGGACTGGATGGTCCGGCGCACCGACCCGGCCCCGCAGGGTTGGACCGGCATGCCGGACCTGGTCCGCCCGATGCTTCCCAGCCCGGGCGGGAAGCTGCCCCGGGACGACCGGCAGTGGGGCTACGAGCTGCGCTGGGACGGGGTGCGGGCGGTGGCGTACGTCTCCGGCGGGCGGCTGCGGCTGCTCTCCGACACCGACGAGGAGGTCACCGGGTCGTACCCCTGGCTGCGGGACCTGGCCGAGGAGCTGGCGCCCACCGAGGCCGTGCTGGACGGGGTGCTGGTACGCATCGACCGCGCCGGCCGGGTTCGGCCGGCGCGCGGCGGCCGGGCCACCGCGGACGCCCAGTACCTGATCTTCGACCTGCTCTGGCTGGAGGGGGTGACCAGCGTCGAACTGCCGTACGCGCAGCGCCGGGAGCTGCTCGACGGTCTGGCGCTGACCGGTGCGCACTGGCAGACTCCGCCCTGGTTTCCCGGCACCGGCGCCGAGGCCCTGCGGACCGCTCGCGAGCAGGGGCTGCCCGGGGTGGTGGCCAAGCGACTCGACTCGGTCTACGAGCCGGGCCGACGCAGCCGGCGCTGGCTGAGCATCGACACCAGCTGAGACGGCGAGGAGCGACGTGTACCTGACCCACCTGGAGTGCCCACGCTGCGGCCGGGAACACGACGCCGACAAGCCGCGCAACCTCTGCGACTGCGGATCGCCGCTGCTGGCCCGCTACGACCTGGCCGCGGTGGCCGAGGTGGTCACCCCGGAACGGTTCGGGCTGCGCCCGGCCGACCTGTGGCGCTACCGGGAGCTGCTGCCGGTGGCCGACCCGCGGCACGTGACCACGCTGGGCGAGGGCTGGACGCCGCTACTGCGCGCCCCGGCGTACGGTGCGGAGATCGGTGTTGCCGAGCTGCTGGTCAAGGACGAGGGGCTGACCCCGACCGGGTCGTTCAAGGCGCGCGGCGCGGCGGTCGGCGTGAGCCGGGCCCGGGAGCTGGGCGTGGCCCGGATCGCGATGCCGACCAACGGCAACGCGGGCGCCGCCTGGGCGACGTACGCCGCGCGGGCCGGGCTGGGCGCGACGGTGGTCATGCCGGTGGACGCGCCGGGCATCTGCCGGCGGGAGTGCGTGGCGGCCGGCGCCGACCTGCGCCTGGTCGACGGGTTGATCGGCGACGCCGGCCGGCTGGTCGCCGAGCTGGTGGCCGGCTCGGCGGGCGCGGTCTTCGACGCGGGCACGCTGCGCGAGCCGTACCGGCTCGAGGGCAAGAAGACCATGGGGTACGAGATCGTCGAGCAGCTCGGCTGGCAGGTGCCCGACGTGATCATCTACCCGACCGGCGGCGGGGTGGGGCTGATCGGCATCCACAAGGCGCTGCAGGAGCTGCGTGAGCTGGGCTGGATCGGCGACCGGCCGACCCGGCTGGTGGCCGTCCAGTCGACCGGGTGCGCCCCGATCGTCCGGGCGTTCGCCGCCGGCGAGGAGCGCGCCCAGCCCTGGGCGGACGCGCACACGGTGGCGTTCGGCATCACCGTGCCGGCCCCGCTCGGCGACGAACTGATCCTGGCCGCGCTGCGGGCCAGCGGTGGCACCGCGGTGGCGGTCGAGGACGCCGAGATCCTGACCGACCTGCGCGACTTCGCCGCCCGGGAGGGGCTGCTGCTCTGCCCGGAGGGGGCCGCCTGCCTGACCGCCGCCCGGCAGCTGCGGGCGGGCGGGTGGATCCGGGCCGGCGAGCGGGTGGTGGTGCTCAACACCGGTGCCGGCCTGAAGTACCCGGAGACGGTGGACGTGGCCGGGGTGCCGGTGCTGTCTTCCTGACCCGCCCTGGCCGGGCGGCCGGGCCCGATGCGCCGGCCCGGCCGCCGGTGGCCCCGCGGGCCGTTCGACCCGCGGGGCCGTCGGGGCGGTCAGCGGTAGGTGATGTCGGAGCTGGCGTAGAGGCAGTTGACCCCGTCGGCGCCCTCGCCGATCTTGGTCGGTTCGTCGCCCTTCGGTACGCCGATGTACTTCTCGCAGATCACGGTCCGCCGGTCGGGGTCGTTCAGGATGGTGATCCGGCTGAACCGGGCGGTGTCGCCCCAGTTGGTGTTGATGCCGGCGAGCGCCTTGGTGGACGTTGCGGTGACGTTGTCCAGCACCACGTGCCGCTGGTACGAGGTGGAGCAGTAGGACCGGCCACATACGAGCGTCAATGGATTGCGCTTGCAGGTCTGTTGCAGGATTTCCGACCCGACGTCACTCGGCGGTCGGCGCGGTGAGCCGCCAGGCCGCGTTGATCAGGCCGACGTGCGAAAGCGCCTGCGGGGTGTTGCCCAGCTGCGCGCCGTCGCGCGGGTCGATCTGCTCGCTGAGCAGGCCCACGTCGTTGGCGTGCTCGACCACCCGCTCGAACAGCCGCCGGGCCCGCTCCCGCTCGCCGGCCATCACCAGGCACTCCACCAGCCAGAACGAACAGAGCAGGAAGCCCGCCGGCTCGTCGGCCCAGCGCCGGATCAGCCCGTCGGGGGTGCCCAGTTCCCGCTCGACCGCCTCGATGGTGGCGCGCATCCGCGGGTCGGTCGCCGGCAGGAAACGCACCACGGGCAGGTAGAGCGCCGACGCGCCCAGCTCGGCCGAGCCGAAGGACGCGGTGTACGCCCCCACCCGGTCGTTCCAGCCCTCCCGCAGCACGGTGGCCCGGATCTCGTCCCGGACCGCTGCCCACCGCCGGGGGTCGGCGCGCTCGCCGAGCCGGGGCGCCAGCGCCACCGCCTTGTCCATCGCCGCCCAGCAGAGCACCTTCGACGACAGGTAGTGCCGCTCCTCCTCCCGGGCCTCCCACATCCCCCGGTCGGGCAGGTGCCAGGTGGTGGCCACCTGCTCGGCCAACCCGAGCACCATCTCGCGCAGCTCCTTGTCGAAGCTGGTACCGAGGTAGTCGCCCAGCTGCCAGATCGCCAGGATCACCTCGCCCGGGACGTCCAGCTGGCGTTGCCGCCAGGCGTCGTTGCCGACGCTCACCGGCCGACTGCCGGCGTAGCCGGGCAGGTGTGCGAGTTCGTGCTCGGAGAGGTCCCGCTCCCCCGCCAGGCCGAACATCACCGGCACCGGCATCTGACCGACCTGGCCGATCGAGCGGGCCACCCAGGCGAAGAGGCGGGACGCCTCGTACGGGCAGGCGGCCACCCAGAAGGCGCGCAGGGTCATCGCGAAGTCGCGCAGCCAGGAGAGGCGGTAGTCGTAGTTGCGGTCGCCGCCGAGCTCCTCGGGCAGCGACGTGGTGAGCGCCGCGGCCACCGCGCCGCTGCGGGTGTACGTGAGGCCGGTCAGCACGGTGGCGCTGTGCCGGACCAGGTCGGCGTACTCGCCGGGGTAGTGGTGCGACTCCCGATACGCCTCCCACGCCTGCACCGTCTCGGCGAGCGCGACGACCGGGTCCAGCCGGGCGGGCGGGTCACCGTAGGCGGGCCCGTACGCCAGGTCGAAGCCGACCACGTCGCCGGCGGAGACCGCGAACTCGTGCCGGACCCGGTCCCGCCCGGCGCGCAGCGGCAGCCCGCCGCCGCGCAGCGTCAGCGTCACCGAGCCGCACGCCGCCAGCACCCCGCCGTCCGGCTGGTCGTGCAGGTACGGGGTGAGCAGCCCGTAGTCCGGTCGGGGGCAGAAGTCCAGCTCCATCGGCACCCGACCGCTGAGCCCCTCGACCACCCGCAGCAGCACCGCCGGCGAGTTCCTGCCCAGCTCGTGTCCCCGGGCGCCGAGTTCGGCGGCCAGCGCGTCGGTCACCGCGACGCTGCCCTCGGGGGTGTGGTGCACGGTACGCAGCACCAGGGTGTCCGGTCGGTAGGAGCGCTCCACCCGGTGCCCGGCCCGGCCGGCGGCGACGGGCGCCAGCCGCCAGTGCCCGGCCTGCGGGCCCAGGATCCGGCCGAACACCGAGGGGGCGTCGAACCGGTCCGGGCACCACCAGTCGATCGAGCCGTCCCGGCCGACCAGCGCGCCGGAGCGGCAGTCGGACAGGAAGCCGTAGTCGGAGATCGCCGGCTGGTCCACCCGCTGCGGGTACCCGGATCGGCCCGCCTCAGACGGGTCGCCGCCCGGGTCAGGAGGTGGGCGGCTCGTCCTCGCCGGCGGCCTCCGCCGCGTCCGCCTCCTCCTTGGTGCGGTGCACCGCCTGGTCGGCGTGCTCCGGCGGACCGTAGACGGTGTAGAGAACCAGCGGGTTCGGCCCGGTGTTGACGAAGTTGTGCTTGGTGCCGGCCGGCACCACCACCAGGTCCCCCTGGACGACCTCGCGCTTCTCCCCGGCGACCCGGGCCTCGCCGGTGCCGCTGACGAAGGTCAGGATCTGGTCGATGTCCTCGTGGACCTCCTCGCCGATCTCACCGCCCGGCGGGATGGTCATGATCACCAACTGGGTGTGCGTACCGGTCCACAGCACCCGCCGGAAGTCCGGGCTCTTCTCGGCGACGGTCGCGATCGTGAAATGCTCCATGCCGGGCTCATACCCGGTCCGGCCCCGCGTCACGCCGGGACTGGCAGATGGTGGAATTTGCCACGTCTTCGAGGTTTGGCTCCATCCAGGACGGGGATCGACATCTCGACCGGTGCAGCGCGGGCCGGTCGAGCCAGGTCCCCGCTGGCGTACCGCCGTACGGCTGCGGTGGTGGGAGACGGCCAGAGCGCGGCGACGCTTCGACCCAGGTCGAGCGGCGCCGTGCGCTCGTTTCCGTCCGCCGGGTGCCCGGTGCTGCGCGCCGTTCGCCCGGTGCTGTCCGCGGCCATAGGGCGACGGTGCGGTCAGGAGAGCACCGTCAGGTGGAACGGCCGATCGGCGACGCTGCCGTCACCGGCGAAGGTGGAGACGAAGACACCGTTCGGGATGCCGGTGCGGCCGGCCACGGCCACCTGACCGGGCGGGGCGACGCCCGCGCTGCCAGGCAGCCCGATGGTTCCCACGTATCCGGCGGCCGTCACGTCCTGGTCGAAGATGACCTGGTACTTGCCCCGCGCGAGGCGGGTGGCCTGCGCGGCGCCGAGGCCGCGGACCAGGTTGCCGTCGGCGGTCACCACCGCGAACAGCACCCGCGCCGTGATCGGCAGGCCGACTGTGGCACAGGTGGTGACCTGCGCGTCGGCACGGGTGGCGTCGTCGTCCCCCGAATCGGGCTGTGCCGGCCCGCGCCGGGCCCTGGAGCTGGACATCGGTGCCCTCCCGGGCCGCCCGAGGGGCGGCGATGAGGCAGTTGGTGCGCAAGGGCGGGATCATCGCCGATCGCACCCTTTGTCATTCGAACGTAGGTCGTGACCGATCCGCCAACCAGGCCGTCGATTGTCCGATCACGGACACTCTGGCCGCTGCGCCGCAGGTCAGGGGCGTTGTCCCGATCAGTCGTCGGGAACGGCCACCGGTTCCCGCCCCACGCAGCGCACCTTCAGTTCGTACTCGCCGGACGGGCCCTCGAACTTCACCTCGACGTCGTCGTCGGGCCCCCGGTCGACGTCGCCGGCCCGGTAACCCTGGGCCGGCGACCAGGACACCAGCCGCACCCCGCCCGGCACGCACTCCGCCACCGCGGTGCCGCCCGCGGTGGTGAACACCCGCCGGCCCGCGGCCGGCGCGCTCGGCGTCGCGCCGGACGGGCCGGGTGCCGCGGTGGTCGGGCCGGGCGAGACCGGCGGCGAGGCCGGCTCTTCGGCCAGCGCCCGCTCGACCTCCCGCTGGCTGAGCACGCCGCCCGGGGTGCCGGTGATGCTCTCCCCCACCAACCGGATCGCCGCCAACCCGATCAGGGTGGCGACCACGGCGGTGGCCAGCCACCCGGCGACGGCGAGGATCGAACGGCGGCGCATACCCCGACTATCCCCGATCGAAGGTTGGGCGTGGCACCGGCGGACGCTAAGGGAGGGTTAACGTCCGAGGCCGGACGGGCCGACGGCGATAGCCTGCCAGCTGTGGCCCGCCTGCTGCTCATCGAGGACGACCTGACGATCCGCACCCCGCTGATCCGGGCGCTGCACGACCGCGGACACGCGGTGGCGGCCGCCTCGACCGCGATGACCGGGCTGCGCGACGCCCTGGACGAGCGGCCCGACCTGGTCGTGCTCGACCTCGGGCTGCCCGATCTCGACGGCCGCGAGCTGCTGCGGATGCTGCGGGCGGTCAGCCCGGTGCCGGTGATCGTGGCCACCGCCCGCGACGACGAGACCGAGATCGTCCGGGTCCTCGACGCCGGCGCCGACGACTACGTGGTCAAGCCGTTCACCGCCGCCCAGCTGGACGCCCGGATCCGGGCGGTGCTGCGGCGCGGTCCGGCCGGCGCCGGGGCGGACGACCCGACCCTGGTGGTCGGCGGGCTGCGGATCGACCCCCGCTCCCGCCAGGTGAGCCTGGACGGCGAACCGGTCGAGCTGACCCCGCGCGAGTTCGACCTGCTGCACCACCTGGCCGGCCGGCCCGGCGAGGTGGTCACCAAGCGGGAGCTGCTCACCGAGGTGTGGCAGATCCCGTACGGCGGCGCGGACAAGACCGTCGACGTGCACCTCTCCTGGTTGCGCCGCAAGTTGGGGGAGAACGCCCAGCAGCCCCGGTACCTGCACACGGTCCGCGGGGTCGGGGTGCGGCTGGAGGCACCCGGGGAGGCCGGGTGAGGGCGCGACTGGCCCTGCTGGTGGCCGCGGTCAGCGTGCTCACCCTGGCCGCCTTCCTGGTGCCGCTGGCGCTGCTGGTCCGTACCGTCGCCGAGGACCGGGCCACCGTCCGGGCGACCGCCGACGCGCAGAGCCTGGTGTCGGTGGTCGGCACGGCGGACCCGGAGACCATCCGGCTGACCGTCGAGCAGCTCGCCGCCGAGTCCGGCCGTCCGGTCAGCGTCTTCCTGCCCGACGGCACCGTGCTCGGCGCCGCCGCCCCGCGTACGCCCGCGGTGGCGCTGGCCGAGCGGGGGCGGAGCCTGACCGCGGAGTCGGCGCGGGGACGCGAGGTGGTGATCGCGGTGCAGGGCCGGCCGGACGGCACCGGGGTGATCCGCACCGAGGTCCCGCGCGCCGAGCTGACCGCCGGGGTGACCCGGTCCTGGCTGGTGCTGGCCCTGCTCGGCGTGCTGCTGGTGCTGATCGGGCTGGCCGTCGCCGACCGGTTGGCCCGCACCCTGGTCCGGCCGATCAGCGAACTCTCCGCGGTGTCGCACCGGCTCGCCAACGCCGAGCTGGACGCCCGGGTGGCCCCGGCCGGGCCGGCCGAGCTGCGCGAGGTGGCCGGTGCCCTCAACCACCTGGCCGGCCGGATCCAGGTGCTGCTGGCGCAGGAACGGGAGCGGGTGGCGGACCTCTCGCACCGGCTCCGTACCCCGCTGACCGCGCTCCGGCTGGAGGCCGAGTCGCTGCGCGACCCGCAGGACGTGGACCGGGTCACCGCGGCGGTGGACGGGCTGGAACGGGCGGTCACCGGCCTGATCCAGCAGGCCCGCTGGCGGTCGCCGGCGGCCGGTCCGACGGTCGCGGACGCGGCCGCGATCGTGGCCGAGCGGGTGGCGTTCTGGTCGGTGCTGGCCGAGGACACCGGGCGGGCGGTCACCCTCGACCTGGCGCCCGGTCCGCTGCCGGTCGCGGTGCCCGCCGACGAACTGGCCGCCGCCGTGGACGCGTTGCTCGGCAACGTCTTCGCGCACACCCCGGACGGCACCGCGTTCGGCGTCCGGCTCGCCCTCGACGCGGGACAGGTGGTGCTCGCGGTCACCGACGAGGGCCCCGGCATCCCGGCCGGGACGGTCCGGCGCGGCGCCAGCCCGGCCGGGTCGACCGGTCTCGGGCTGGACATCGCCCGCCGGGCGGCGCAGGCCGGCGGCGGCCGGCTGGAGCTCGGCAGCACCCCCGACGGGGGCGCCGAGGTGCTGCTCACCTTCGGTCCGCCGGCCGCCTGACCCCGCCCGCCGGTCTTAACCCGGCCTTAGCGTCCGGGCAGCGCGCCGCTATCCCGCTCCGGCCGATGCTCGGATGCAGAGACCGAGGAAAGGTGGACCGAGATGAAGCGCAACTCCCTGATCCTGGCGTCGCTCGGCGGCGCGGCCGTGCTCGCCGTGACCGGGGTGGCCGTCGGTACGGCGGTGGCCGACGACGGGCAGGCCGGGCGGACCGCCCTGGCCGCGGCCACCACGGCGCCCAGCACCGCCGCCACACCCGACGACGACCCGACCGGCGCCACGCCCGGCACCCCCGGCACGACCGGTGGTACGCCCGGCACGACCGCACCGGCCACCGGCGCCGACGCGGTGAGCCAGCAGCGGGCCGGCGAGATCGCGCTGGCCTCGGCCGGCGGCGGCCGGATCACCGAAATCGAGGCCGAGCAGGAGCACGGCCGTCCGGTGTGGAGCGTCGAGATCGTCGCCGGGCAGACCGAGCACGAGGTCGACGTGGACCGGGAGACCGGTGCGGTGGTCAAGGCCGAGCAGGAGCCGGTCGACGACGACGGCGACGACGACTCGGATGACGACTCCGACGACGACCGCGACGACGATGACGACGACGACGACCGCGACGACGACTGAGCCACGGCCGGTGCCGCCGCCCGCAGTCCTGCTGCCGGGCGGCGGCACCGGCGCGTCGACGGCCCGGACCGGTGGTACGCGCGCCGCGGCCGGAACATCGGCGGTGACGACCGACGATGTCTGACATAGGCTGAGGTATGGAGCCCGCCCACGGGGGTCGGGCGGCGGAACCGGTCTACCGCCCCGTCCTCGCCTGCCGGCGGGGTGAGCTGGAGGCGCTCAGCCACCTCGACGGCGTCGTCGTTTCCCTGCTCGCCCCGATCCTCCAGGTGTCCACTCCGGACGCGTATTCCCCTGATGCCCTCGGCCGGCTGCCGGAGGGTCTGGTGCCGGCCGTCGACGTCGGCGCCCTGCCCGACCTGCCGGAGACCGAGCTGGTCCGCTGGGGCGTACCGCTGGTGCCGGTGGTGGGGCTCGCGGACAGCGACCGGCGGCTCGTCGCGCACGGCCTGACCGCCCGGGCGTACGCCCACCGGGCGGTGGTGCGGCTGCGGGTGGCCCAGGACCGGGCCGGGCCGGACGCCACCACCGCCGCCGTGGAGCGGGTGTGGCGGTTCACCCGACTGGCGCCCGAGCAGTGCGACCTGCTGGTCGACGCCGGCGACGTGTGCTGCCCGGCCGACGTGCGGGCAGCCGAACCGCGGGTCCGCCGGCTGCTGGACTGGGCCCGCCGGCACGCCTGGCGGTCGGTGACCGTGGCGGCCGGCGGGATGCCGCCGAGCCTGACCCGGCTGCCCACCGACGAACCGGTCCGCCTGGACCGCTGGGACTGGCTGCTCTGGCAGCGCCTGGCCGACCTCGGCGTCGGATACGGCGACTACGGGGTGGCCTCGGCGGTGCCCGTCGCGGACCATCCGGCCGACCGGCTGCCCACCGTGCGCTACACCGCCGACGGCGCCTGGTGGGTCTACCGGTGGTCGCGGCGCGGTGGGCGGGGCGACGACCGGTTCGCCGACCTGTGCCGCGCCCTGGTCTCGGCCCCGCACTGGCCCACCGCCGGGGCGGCCTACTCGTGGGGCGACCACGAGCTCCTCCGGCGAGCCCGGCGGGTCGCCGGCGCCGGGTCGGCGAGCAACTGGGCGGCCTGGAGCACCTCGCACCACCTGGCGCACGTGCTGGCCACCCTGCTGCGCCCGGACGTCCGGTCGGGGCGGCCCGGCGCACCCGGCCGGCCGGCCCGCCCTCGGTGCGTGCAGACCCGCCGGGCCGGCTGACCGGACCCGGCGGCGGATCGCTGGTGACTACTGCTTGTCCGTGAACCCGAACTGGATGATGCCCTCGTCGTCGACGGTGGCGTCCACCGAGGCGTCACCGAGCAGTTCGGCGGCGTCCGCGTCGAGGAAGATCCGGGCGCCCTGGTTGTCCACCACCTGGTCGCCCTGCGCCGGCTGGGCCGCCAGTTCGACGGTGAGCGAACCGGCCTGGGTGTCGGCGGCGATGCGCACCCCGCCCTCTTCGGCGACATCCTGCTGGTTGGCGAGATCGCGGATGACCAGGACGGCGTTGTCGGTCATGGTGAGCATGGCGGAACTCCTCGTGGATTTCTCGAATTCACGGCGCGGGCCGGACCGGCCCACGGGCGAGCACACGTGGGAGGCGATTGCCGGGGCCTCGATCGCCCCGTCGCGTCGGGGCAGCTGAAGCCCCCTTCAGGGCCTACGGTGCCCGCTGCCGGCGGATCCGTCAAATAGAGCCCGGTCAGTGCGCGACGGCCGCCGGGGCGAGCAGCGCCCGGATGTCGCGTACCGCCGCGCGGCCGGCCCGGTTGGCGCCGATCGTGCTCGCCGACGGCCCGTACCCGATCAGGTGAATCCGCTCGTCGGCCACCACCCGGGTGCCGTCCATGGTGACGCCCCCACCCGGGGCGCGTAGCCGCAGCGGGGCGAGGTGGTCCAGCGCGGCCCGGAAGCCGGTGCACCAGAGGATCACGTCGGCGGCGACGAACCGCCCGTCGGCCCAGGCCACGCCGTCGGGCGTGATCCGGTCGAAGACGGGTAACCGGTCGAGGACGCCGCGCTCGCGCAGCCGGAGCAGCTCGGGGGTGAGCGGCAGCCCGGTCACGCCGACCACGCTCGACGGCGGGCGGCCGGCGCGTACCGCCTGCTCCACCAGGGCCACCGCGGCGCGGCCGTGCTCGGGGCCGAACTCACCGGCCCGGAAGTCGGGTGGCCGCCGGGTCACCCAGGTCGTCTCGGCGGCGACCGTGGAGACCTCGCCGAGCAGCTGTACGGCGGAGGTGCCCCCGCCGACCACCACCACCCGCTTGCCGGCGAACTCGTCCGGTCCCCGGTAGTCGGCGGTGTGCAGTTGGCGGCCGCGGAACAGCGACCGGCCCGGGTAGTGCGGCCAGAACGGCCGGGTCCAGGTGCCGGTGGCGTTGACCAGGGCCCGGGTGGACCAGGTGCCGCGGTCGGTGGCGACGTCGAGCCGGCCGTCGGGGCGCGAGGTCACCGCCCGGACGCGGACCGGCCGGCGTACCGGCAGCTCGAACCTGCGCTCGTACGCGGCGAAGTAGGCGCTGACCACCTCGGCCGCCGGACGGTCGGGCTCGGCCGCCGGGAAGGGCATGCCGGGCAGCTCGTGGAAGCCGTGCACGCGGTCCAACCGCAGGGTCGGCCAGCGGTGCCGCCACGCCCCACCCGGGCCGTCGTCGGCGTCCAGGATGACGAACCCCGTTGCGGGGGTGAACCCGGTGCGGCGCAGGTGGTAGCCGGCGGAGAGGCCGGCCTGGCCGGCGCCGATCACCAGCACGTCGACGTCGCGGGCGTCCATGTGCCGTGCAACAACGCCGGGCGCCGCAGGCTGCCCGCCGGGAGCGTCTTTCCGCTCACACCGCGACGGCCGCCGGGCCGGACGGAACCGGCGGCTCGGCCGGGTGCAACCGGCGGCTCGGCCGGCTGACCGGGCGCGGGTGGAACCAGGCGCGAGTGAAACCGGGCGCTGGTGTCACCGTGCTGGTGGGACAAGGGCACGGGTAAAACCAGGCGCTGGTGCCACCGTGCACTAGTGGAAAGGGGGCGGGTGGAACCGGGCGCGAGTGGAACCGGCGCCCCGCCGGTGGGGTCTGATCGGGCAGGATCGACGGGCGGAGGGCGGCATGGGCGGACGGCTCGGGTGGCGGGCACTGGTCCCGGCGGTGGCGCTGGGTCTGCTGCTGACCGGGTGCGAGGGCGCGGGTGTGGGCGACGCGCCGGACGAGGGTCGGGCCTCGTACCAGGCGTGGGGGCTCAACGAGGCGTCCAGCGACCTCGACGGCGAGGACCGGACGGTGGTGCTCAACGGCGACCTGGAGCGGGACAGCGGTCCGCTCCTCACCGTGGACGGGCGGTGGGACGCCACCGGGTTCGTGCTCGACGACTCCTCCGCCGAGCAGGTCCGCCCCCTGGCCGGGCGGCTGCCCGAGCGGACCGGCGACCCGGCGTGCCACCGGTTGGTGCTGGTGAGCGACGGCCTGGTGGATCGGGCGGTCGCCGTCCTCGCCCCCGACGAGCAGCCGCCGGACGGACCGGTCACCGCCCGCCGGCTGGACGGCTGACCACGGCACCGGCGGGACGGCCGCGCCACCGGTGGCAATTTCTTTTCGGCTCAGGGACTTTTCCGGCAGATATCTCCATGACAGCATCGACGCATGCATCGACGTCTCTTCCCCCGGACGCTCGCGCTGGTCGCGCTGGTCGCCGCGGCGGCCACCGCCGGCGCGCCCACCGCCACCGCCGAATCGCCGACGCCCGCGGCGACCCGCCTGAACGCCACCATCGACGCGATCCTGGCCGACTCCCGACTGGCCGGAGCCCAGGCCTCGGTGGTGGTGGTCGACGCCGCCAGCGGGGAGACCGTCTACAACCGCAACGGCGACCGCCGGCTCATCCCCGCCTCCAACACCAAGCTGCTCACCTCCGCCGCCGCCCTGGAACTGCTCGGCGCCGGGCACCGGTTCCGCACCGACGTGCTGACCAGCGGCACCCGCCGGGCCGGGGTGGTCTCCGGCAACCTGCACCTGCGCGGCGGCGGCGACCCGACGATGCTCGCCGCCGACTACGACGCGCTCGCCGCCCAGGTGGCCGCCGCCGGCGTCCGGCTGGTCACCGGGAACCTGATGGCCGACGACACCCGCTACGACCGCACCCGGCTGGGCCCGGACTGGACCTGGGACGACGAGCCGTACTACTACGCCGCGCAGGTGTCCGCGCTGACCGTGGCGCCGGACACCGACTACGACGCCGGCACGGTGATCGTGCACGCGGCGCCGGGAGCCACCGCCGGCGACCGACCGGTGCTGACCACCACGCCGGCCACCGGCTACCTCCGCTTCGACAACCGGGCCGAGACGGTGGCCAGCGGCGAGACCTCGATCTCCTTCGAACGTGAGCACGGCAGCAACACCGTCGTGGTCACCGGCCAGATCGTCGTCGGCGACGAGCCGGAGAGCGACTGGGTGACGGTCTGGGAGCCCACCGGGTACGCCGCCGACGTCTTCCGGGCGGCGCTGCGCAAGCACGGCGTACGGGTGCTCGGCCGCACCGTCCTCGGGCAGCCCACCCCGGAGTCGGCCGCCACCGTGGCCCGGCACGACTCGATGACCCTCGCCGAGCTGATGGTGCCCTTCCTCAAGCTCTCCAACAACGGTCACGCCGAGGTGCTGACCAAGGAGATCGGGCGGATGCGCTCCGGCTCCGGCACCTGGTCGGCCGGGCTCGCCGCGATCACCGGGTACGTGGCCGACGCCGGGCTGGACACCGGCACGCTGCGCCAGCGGGACGGCTCCGGGCTGTCCCGGCGGAACCTGGTGCCGGCCGACGAGTTCGTCCGGCTGCTCGCCGCGGTCCGCGCCGAACCCTGGTTCGACGCCTGGTACGCGGCGCTGCCGATCGCCGGCGATCCCGAACGGTTCATCGGCGGCACCCTGCGCAGCCGGATGCGGGGCACCCCGGCAGCCGGCAACGTGCACGCCAAGACCGGCAGCCTGACCGGCGTCTCCAGCCTCTCCGGCTACGTCACCGACGCCGACGGCCGGGTGCTGGCGTTCTCGGTGCTGCTGAACAACTACCTCGCCTCGTCGGTGAAGGGACTGGAGGACCAGATCGCCATCGCGCTGGCCGCGTACCGCGAGGACGGCGTCAGCGCGGCGCGGGTGGCGCCGCCGGCGGCCCCCGACGCACCGCGGGCGCCCGAGGGCCGGGAGTGTTCCTGGGTCAAGCCGATCGCCTGCTGACACCGGGTGCGGGCCCCCGGGCCGGGGGCCCGCACCGGCTCAGGCGCCCGGCCGGCGCGGCGGCGGCACCGCGGCGGTCGGGTCGCCCCGCTCGATCAGCGCGGCGATGTCGGCGGCGTGCAGGCCGCGCAGCGCCAGCACCCGGGTGCCCCACCGGTGCAGCCGGCACGGATGCGGGCTGGCGTCGTTGCGGCAGACCGTCCCGCCCGACCAGCGCCGCGGCGCGTGCACCACCACCGCCCGCACCGCGAACTGGGCGTCCTCCCCCGTCACGTACGGCGGCAGAGGGATCTCCCGGAGCACCTCCCCGGCCGGTTCCCGCGCGGCGGTCGGTCGGGCGGTACGGGTGGCGCTGCGCATCGGTGACCCTCCACACAGGATCGTCGGACCGGACAGCAGAACGCTACGACGCTCCGGACCCGGCGCGACGGACAAACTGTCCCGGCCGGGGCGGAGTCACCGCCCGCACGCCGGGCAGGCGCGACGGGTGCGCCGGTGGTAGTCGACGGCGGCCACCCCGAGACCCCAGCCCCACACCCAGTACGCCGGCTCGGCCACCCAGAAGAACGCCAACGGGTAGCGCCCGTCGCCGGGGTCGAAGGTGCCGGTGACCGTCTCCGCGGTGAGCTGGGCCAGACCGATGCCGAAGTAGCCGACCAGGCCCACGGCGAACACCGCCGCCGGGACGAGCGGCAGCAGGCGCGGCACCCGCCGGCCGGCCAGCAGCGGCACCCAGCGGGGCCAGCTCCGCCCCCAGCGGTAGACCAGGGCCAGCGGCAGCAGCACCCCGGCGAGCAGGAAGCCGACCTCGAAGGCGACCATCGAGGCGCCCTGACTCAGCGGTACGTCCTCGAAGCCGACCCACACCTGCGCTGCCAGCCGCACCAGACAGCCGACGACCGCCGCCCACGCCGCCGCCCGGGCCCAGCCCGGCACCGCGGTGGCGTGGGCCCCCGGTTCCCCGGTCCGGCCGCACCGCCGGCAGTCGCCGCGCCACCGGCGCCGGTGGTCGACCAGCGCCACGGCGAGCAGCACCGCCCCGGTCAGGCAGCCGAGCCGGCTGGCGAAGGCCCCCGGATGGAACGCCGCGCCCGGGTCCAGGATGAGCAGCCCGACCAGGTCGAGCAGGAGCAGGGCGCAGGCGAGCGCCAGCGCCGCGCAGACCGCCCAGCCGGCCGCGACCAGCGCGGGACGCCAGCCGCGGGCGCGGCCCAGCGCCGCGCCGAGCAGCGCCGTGGCGGCGCAGAGCCCCACCGCCCACCACCCGGTGAAGACCATCAGGTCGGTGTCCAGCGGTGGGAACGCGGGGGCGCCGGCGACCGCCCAGCACAGTCGCAGCGCGCCGTAGGCCAGGGCCCAGCCGAGCACGGCGTACGGCAGCGTCGGGCGACGGGTCACGGCGGGCGGGGCCGGCGGCGGCAGGGTCCGGGTCATGCCGTCCACCCTGCTCGGCCGGCGGCCGGCGGCCCTCCCGCCGCGGGGTGGAGCGACTCCCCCGCCCGGGGGAACCGGTGGCTCAGCCGGCGGTCGGCGCGGGCCGGAGAGCCGGTCAGCGCAGCGTGAGCGCCTGGAGGCTCACGCTGCCGCACTCACCGGTGAACACCTCCTCGACCACCCAGTTCAGCACCACCCGGGTCCCCTTCGGAGCCTGGAACCGGACGGTGAACTCGGCCGACCGGAGCGTGTGCGGGTCCTCCAACCGCAGCGTCCGGCTCAGCTCGCCGAGCCGGACCTCGAGCCGGCCCCGGGCCATCCAGACCCCGGCGTACAGCCGTACCGTGCGCGCCTCGCCGGCGCCCGCCACGGCCAGCGTGAACCCGCTGCCGGCACCGCAGGTGTAGACCCCGGTCGCGGTGCCGTCGGCCGAGCGGACCGGCGCGCCGTCGCGCCAGCTGACCGTCTCCTGGTTGGCGTCCCAGCCGCCCCGGACGCCGCGACCGCCGGCGTCGACCAGTTCGCCGGAGCCGTCGCGCTTGCGCACCGTCGAGTCGCCACCGCGCAGTCCCCAGTGGATCCAGTCGCGGCTGCCCGACGCGGTCAGGTCCACCTGCGCGGGCACGTCTCGCTGCTCGACGGTGAGGGTGGGGCGGACCGGCGGGCCGGAGGTCGCCGACCCGGACGGGGTGGGGCTCGGCGGGCGTTGGCGGGGCTGCAACCCGGGTGAGGCCGGC
>NZ_QGSW01000080.1:0-19897 GCF_003176715.1 Micromonospora sp. S4605 | reverse complement strand
CGGCAGGGTGGAGCGGTGCCGGGCCGGTGTGCCGGACGCGCGGTGGCTGGCTGGACCGGTCGCACCGGCGCGCGTTCGGGTGAGGTCTTCCTCCGCCACCGACCCTCCACTCCCCACCGGCCCGACCCCGATGGCACGCGCCGCCCGCGGTGAGCCGTCTCACGATCGCACCGGCCCGACCGTTCCGCACAGTGGACGGTCGACGCACCCCGGTTCGTCACCGGAAGGTAGCGGATGCACCGGAAAATCGGGAATCCCCGGTCCCGGCCAGGGGACGCTGGCGGGCGGGGGCGATGCGCGGCGCGCGCACCCGGCGTGGTGGGGCGGGTTCAGCGCCGCTCGCGCCGCCGCAGGCCCCGGCCCGGATGCCAGCTCTCGATGAGCAGGTGGTCCGCCGGGTCGCCGACCCGGGTCAGCACCACCTCGGTCAACTCGATCCGGAACCGGTGCGAACCGTCCTCGCCCGCCGGCTCCTCGTGGGCGATCCCGGCGATCTTCGCGTCGCCGTCCCAGGCCCGCGGGTCGTCCTCGGGCGCGTCCTCGGTCGGGCAGTGCAGCGCCACCCGGGGGTCCCGGCGCAGGTCGAGGGCCTTGAGCGCGCCGGCCATGCTGCCCAGCCGCAGGTGTTCGGGGCCGAAGTCGAACTCGGTGCCGCTGATCCGCGGCGAGCCGTCGCGACGCAACGTCGCCATCGTGCCGTGCTTGCGCACCGCGAAGCGGGCGCGCACCCGCGCGGCGAACTCGGGTTGCTCATCGACCAGGTCGGACCACCATGCCATGCCACCCACGCTGGCAGGGAAACCTGACAACCGGCGTCGACTTTTCAGCGGATCTCGAAGCCGAGCGCCTGGGCGATCACCACCGTCTGCTCGGTGTCGACGATCGCGCCGGCCCGCTCCACCACCGTCGGGTCGAGCGCGGTCAGGTCGCTGCCCCGCAGGTCGGCGCCGGAGAGCCGGGAACTGTGCAGCTGGGCGGCGGACAGGTCGACACCGGTGACGGTGGCGCCGGTCAGGTTGGCCCCCGTCAGGTCGGCCTCCCGCATCCGCACATCGGTGATCCGGACCCCGCGCAGGTCGGCGCCGGGCAGCGCGACGAACGACCAGTCACCGCCGGCGATCGTCAACGGCCGCAGGTCGCACTGGGCGAAGGTGCTGCCGACCAGCTTGCAGCCGGTGAACTCGGCCTCGAAGAGGTTGCACCGCGTGAAGGTGCACCGGGTGAAGGCCGAGTCGGTGTGCCGGGAGGCGTTGAACTTCACGTTGCCGAAGGTGCACCCGTCGAAGACCGCGCCCCGGCTGACCGCCTCGGTGAGGTCGACGTGGAAGAACGAGCAGCGGACGAAGTGCCGGTCGACCAGCTCCTCGCCGTACCAGTCCTCGTTGCGGAAGGTCGCGTCCTCGGTCAGCTCGGGCATCGGGCCAGGCTACCGACGGGCACCGACATGTGTGGCCGTCCGCCCTTCCGACCGAGGGTACCGCCGAGTAGGTTCGGCGGCGTGAGTGTGGCACGCAGCATCGACCCGGACGAGATCGGCTTCGACCCGGCGCGGCTGGCGCGGATCGACGAGCACTTCGGCAGGTACGTCGACGCCGGCCGGCTGGCCGGCTGGCAGGTGGTGGTCACCCGCCGCGGCGAGGTGGCGCACGCCTCGACGTACGGGCTGCGCGACGTGGAGGCCGGCCGGCCGGTGCAGCCGGACACGCTGTGGCGCATCTACTCGATGACCAAGCCGGTCACCTCGGTCGCCGCGATGATGCTCTGGGAGGAGGGCCGCTTCGAGCTGACCGACGAGATCAGCCGCTGGCTGCCCGAGTTCGCCGACCTGCGGGTCTACTCGAAGGGTTCGACGCTCAAGCCGTACACGGTGCCGGCGATCGAGCCGATCCGGGTCTGGCACCTGCTCACCCACACCGCCGGCCTGACGTACGGCTTCATGCAGACCTCGGTGGTCGACGGCCTCTACCGGGCCGCCGGCTACGACCTCTACCCGCCGGCCGACGTCGACCTGGCCACGGCCTGCCGCGCCTTCGGCGAGCTGCCGCTGTTGTTCCAGCCCGGCACCGCGTGGGGCTACTCGGTCGCCACCGACGTGCTCGGCCGGCTGGTCGAGGTGGTCTCCGGGCAGAGCCTGGACGCCTTCTTCGCCGACCGGATCTTCCGTCCGCTCGGCATGACCGACACCCACTGGTGGGTCGACGGCGACGCCGCCGACCGGCTCGCCGCGCTCTACGCGCCCGACCCGCGCACCGGCCGCGCGTTCCGCTACGACAGGCTGGGCGCCCTGGCGTACGAGAAGCCGGCGTTCCTGTCCGGCGGGGGCGGCCTGATCGCCAGCGCCGCCGACTACCACCGGTTCACCCAGATGCTGCTGCGCGGCGGCGAACTGGACGGGGTACGCCTGCTCGGTCCTCGCACGGTGCGCTTCATGACCCGCAACCACCTGCCCGGCGGGCAGGACCTGGGCACGCTGTCCACCGGCGGCTTCGCCGAGACCACCCTCGACGGGATCGGCTTCGGGCTCGGCTTCGCCGTGGTGGAGGACCCGATCCCGAGCCGCGTGCCGAGCAGCGTCGGCGAGTACTACTGGGGCGGCGTGGCGAGCACCGCGTTCTGGGTGGACCCGGTCGAGGAGATCACCGCGCTGCTCTTCACCCAGCTGCTGCCGTCCAGCACCTACCCGCTCCGGCCGCAGCTGCGCCAGCTGGTCTACTCCGCCCTGGTCGACTGACCGGTCACCGCGGCCGGCACTCCTCGATGTCCTCCGGCGAGGTGAAGCAGTCGGTGTGCGCGCCGGCGATGCCGGTGACCCGGAAGGGGCGTCCGGCGTCGTCGATGGTGACGGTACCGGTGCGCCCCTGCGACGCCCAGTCCAGCTCGACCCGCCACTCGCAGTCGCACCGCTCGGTGTGGCCGACGACGAGGAACGTCTCGGCGTCGGTCAGCGACACCCGGTACGGGAAGCGGATCTCCCTCCGTTCGTGCGCCGGGACGCTGCCCTCGCCCTCGGTGAACATGCCGGCGTGGAGCACCGGCGGGTCCTCGTCCAGGTCGGCGTCCACCCACCGGTAGGCGCTCGGCCCGCCGCCGCCGGGCACGGCGAACACCCCCCGCAGGGCGGGACGCCGCGCCGCCACCCGTACGCGCAGGTCGGTGAGCGTCACCTGGGCCTCGCTGACGCCCTGGACGGTGAAGGACACACCGAGGCGGGAGGCCGGCACCGCGTTGGCCTCCCGGACCCACGGCGACCAGTCGTCGCGCCAACCCGGCCGGGCGGGGATCTCCGCGAGTGGTGCCGCGACCACCCAACCGTCCGTCTCGTCGTGCTCGGTGCGGACCGCGATCGTGAAGGGCAGGGCGTCCGGGTCGTCCGGCGGCGGCGACGGCGGGCTGCCCGGGAGCAGACCCCAGGCGAGGAGCCAGGCGGTCACCGCCGTGGTGACGACGGCGGCGAGGACCCCGGCGAGCCACCGCCCGGTCGGCGGGCCGACCGGCTTCAGCCGGCGCAGCCAGGCCCGCGCCCGATCATGCCAGCGCTGCCGCGGCTCGTCCTCCGGCGCCGGACCGGCGGGCTCGGCGCCGTCGGCGGCCGCGTCCCGTACCTCGGTCATGGCACCTCCGCGCTGGCCGTCCGTACCAGTTCAGCCGAGTGCCGGCGTGGACACAAGGGGTCACTGGCGATGGCGTGGGGATCCCGGTCCGCCAGCGCGCGCCGGCAGCGGTCAATAGCCTGGAGAGGGCTACGTCAGCGGGGGTTACGTCCGCGGAGGCCGGCTCCGCCGGGCCGGACCGGGACGCGGGGCGGGAGGCGGTCGTGAGCAACATCGTCGTGTTCGGGGCGGGCGGCACCGCGGGATCGCGGGTCACCGCGGAGGCGGTCGGCCGGGGGCACCGGGTGGTCGCGGCGGTACGGCGCCCGGAGGCCACCTCCTACCTGCCGGCCGGCGTGCACGTGGTGACCGGCGACGCCACCAGCGAGCAGAGCGTACGGGAGTTGGCGCCGGACACGGACGCGATGGTGCTGGCGATCGGCGGCGGCGAGCACGGGCTCTGGCTGGCCGCGGCGCGGAACCTGGTGACCACGCTGCGCGGGATGCCGGACGCGCCCCGGATCATCCACCTGGGGGGCGGCTCCACCCTGCTCACCCCGCGCGGCACCCGGTACCTCGACGAGCCGGACTTCCCGGAGGAGTACCGCCCGTCGGCGTTGGGCCAGGCCGAGGCGCTCGACTACTACCGGTCCTCGGCCGACGGGGTCCGCTGGACGTACGTGTCCCCGCCGCCGCTGGAGTTCCACCCGGGCGAGCGCACCGGGCACTACCGCACCGGCGGCGACCAGCCGGTCACCGACGACCAGGGCCGCTCGGTGCTCAGCTACGAGGACCTGGCGGTGGCGATCGTGGACGAGATCGAGAACCCGCGGCACGAGAACACCCGCTTCACCGCCGCGTACTGACGGCTTCAGTCGGCGAGGCGGGCGGGGAAGCCGCCGGTGGCGATCGGACCCCAGGCGTCGATGGTGACCCGGATCAGCGACTTGCCCTGGCGCACCATCGCCTGCCGGTACTCGTCCCAGTCCGGGTGCTCGCCGGAGATGCAGCGGAAGTACTCCACCAGCGGCTCCAGCGCCTCGGGCAGGTCGAGCACCTCGGCGGTGCCGTCGAGCTGCACCCACGGGCCGTTCCAGTCGTCGGAGAGCACGCACGCCGACACCCGCGGGTCGCGGCGGATGTTGGTGACCTTGGCCCGCTCCGGATAGGTGGAGACGACCAGCCGGCCGGCCGGGTCCACCCCGGCGGCGACCGGCGACGACTGCGGGCGGCCGTCAGCCCGGGTGGTCATCAGGATGACCTTGTGCCGGGGCCGGACGAAGTCGAGCAGGGCGTCCCGGTCGACCCGGGTGTTCGTCGCGATGTTTCGTGCCACCACTCGTTTCTACCAGTCAGTCCCACCAGAAGAACCACCGCCGGGCGGGCACCTGCACGGCGGCGAGGGCGTCGATGGTCTCGACGCCCTGGTCGACGATGTCCTGGCAGTACCAGTACTGCTCCTCGGCCACGGCCAGCACGGTCGCCGGATCGGCCGGCGGGCGGAGCACCCGGAGCTCGATGATGTCGTCGCTGACGGCGACCAGCTCGGCGCCGTACCGGTCGCGCCAGTGGCGCAGCACCGCCACGTGGTCGGCCGGCTCCATAGCGTAGTTCCCGCCCGCCCACAGGCCGAGCACGGCCGGGACGAGGTGGCCGGCGGCCGCCGGGACCAGGCCCATCCACCCGGGCTCAGCCGCGAGCACGAATCCGTCCTCGTCGTGCGGCGCTAGGCCGTCCGCCGGGCCGCGGGGCGGGTACTCGATCTCGTCTTCATCGTCGCCCTCCTCCCAGGCGAGAAGCTCCTCGCGCAGCTCGCCGAGCCGGGCGGCCACGTCCATGCCCAGCCCGGCGGCGATCGCGTCGTCCCGCTCGTCGTCCCCGATCAGTCTGAGCCCGTCCGGGCGTGGGCCGAGGATGACCGGCCACCGGCCGACTGCCGGGGCCAGCTCACGCAGGCGCCGCCACAGCGGCAGCAGTTGAGCGGGCTCGGCGTGGAACGCCGGCACCCCGCCGACGTCACGCAGGTGCGGATCGTGGATGCCGACAGCCTCGAGCAGGCGACGCGCGTCGTCGATGTGGTTCACGCGTACGTCGTACCAGCAGGTTCCGACAGTCAGCGGGGGCGGGCCGGGGCGCGGCCCCCGGCCGGCTGCGCCGGGACCCGGGGGCGCACCGCCGGCCGCCACGCCCGGCCGTTGGCGTAGATCACCCGGAAACCGAGGTACGACGCCAGCGGCGCCCAGTGCGCCGAGCCCATCCGCAGTTCGGCGGCGTTGTGCCGCTGCCCGTTGGCCAGTACGTCGAGCAGCACGGTCTCGAAGGCGGCCGATTCGACCCAGTCCACTTCCCGGGTGTATCCACAGATCAGCGCGGCCCCGGTGACCTGCAGGAATTCGCGCAGCACGGCGTCGGAGGCACGGAGCACGGAGCAACTGCCGAAATAGAGCCGGCGGCCCTCGCAGCGGCCGGACATCAGTTCCGCGACGTCGGCGAGTTCGACGGAGTTCCAGTCGGTCAGGCAGAGCCGGCTGGGCTCGCCGTGCATGGCGAAGAAGCCGACCCGGTAGTCGGCGTACTGCTTGAGCAGCCAGCGGTCGAGGAAGTAGAAGAGCTCGTCGCGGGTGGCCGCGTCCCGGTGGATGAACCGGATCTTCCCGAGCCGCTCCAGCAGTTCCAGCGTGGGCAGCACGGAGCCCCGCTCGTTGAGGTCCCGGTGCCACTGCCCCTCGACGCAGAAGACGCCACCGCGCGCCACGCCCACCTCCGCCAGTCCGCCGCCCGGGCTGACGTTACCGGCCGCCCCGGCCCGGAGAACATCACCCTCGGTGTGGCCGATTGTGACGTCGCGTGCGGTTGTGCTGTTCCTGCGCCTCGTCGGCGGTGAATGGGTGATTCGTGATTGCGCCCAATTCCCAGCCAAGCCCCAGGAACCGCGAATCGTAAGGACAATTCTCGTTAATCCCCTCCTAAGCCCCGGATCAGTGTCAGGGTGGAAATCGCGGGACGTCCCGGTCGATGTCCTGGATGCCACCCCAATCGCACTCCTATCGGGAGGACTTCTGTGCGTGTAAACACCTTGAAGCGGGCTGTCGTCGCGTTCGCCCTGGCGGTGCCCGGGGCCGCGATCGCCACGGTGGTCGCCGCGCCAGCGGCCCATGCCGACGGCTGCTACACCTGGCAACGGAACCTCTACCAGGGCCGCTCCGGCGACGACGTGCGCCAGCTCCAACTCCGGGTCGCCGGCTGGGCCGGCAACCGGGACATCGTCGAGCTCGACGGCCGGTTCGGCCCGAAGACCGCCGCCGCGGTCCGCCGCTTCCAGTCCGCGTACGGGCTACGGGTGGATGGCATCGCCGGTCCGCAGACGTACGCCAAGCTCTACGAACTCCAGGACAACGACTGCACGCCCCGGCACTTCAGCTACGCCGAGATGGACGACGGTTGCGGCCGGGGCGGGTGGAGCGGGGGCCCGCTCTCGGCCGCCCAGACCCGGCAGAACGCGCTGCAAACCATGTGGAAGCTGGAGGCGTTGCGGCACAGCATGGGCGACAAGCCGATCTACGTGAGCAGCGGCTTCCGCAGCCGCGCCTGCAACAACCAGGTCGGCGGCGCGTCGGACAGCCAGCACCTCTACGGCACCGCCGCCGACATCACCTCACGTACCAGCTCGCTCTGCGAGCTGGCCCGGGACGCCCGTAACCGGGGCTTCAGCGGGATCTTCGGCCCCGGCTACCCCGACCACGACGACCACGTGCACGTGGACTCCCGGCGGGAGAACAACCGGGACCGGACCTCGAACACCACCAGCTGGTCCGCGCCGGACTGCGGGATCGGCGCCGGCAACGACTGAGCCACGACGGCGACGCCGGCCCGGGCGGGAGGGGAATCCCGAGCCCGGGCCGGCGTCGTCCTGCCCCGGCGGGCGCTGGCGGCCGTACCCTCCGCTCAGCTCGCCCGGGGCCAGCGCGGCGCGGTGGCGGGGGGAGCCACCGGCCGGCCGGAGCTGGCGGGCCGGACCACCGGCCGCGCACCCGGCGCGGCCGCCCGGGCGGCCTGGCCGTGCAGCGGGTAACCGGGGCGCGGCGCGGCCGTGCCGGTACGCGCCGGCGCGGGAACGGTCACCGTGAACGGGAACGGCACGTGCACGAACGGGTTGCCGTGCCGGATCAGGGCGTCGATCTGCCGCTCGTTGAGCCCGTGCTCGGTCAGCACCCGGCGTCCCCAGCGGTGCAGCCGGCACGGGTACGTCGCGCCGTCGTTGCGGCACAGCGACCCCGAGGGCCACTCCTCGGCGGTGTGCACCACCACCGCCCGCACCGCGAGCCGGACGTCCTCCGGGGTCAGCGGGGCCGGGACCGGCACCTCGCCTAGTACCTGATCGATGGGATCCGTCGACTGCTCACCAACTCGCACGGTAGGCCTCCCGCGGCTCCGGCAGCGGTGCGGCCGACCCGCCGCACCGCATCCTCGGCCAGTGGTACGGCCCCCGCCCGGCGAAAGTTCAATCCCGGTACGCGACGAGCAGGTCCTCGGGTGACAGCACGCGGACGCCCTCGGCGGTCGCCCCGCTACGAGAGACCGCCACCAGCGCCACGTCGTCGGCCGCTCCCGGCAGCTGGGCCCGATGCCGCAGCAGCCGCCCCAGGTCATGCGGGTCGAAGGGACGTTGCTCCAACCACTTCACCGAACCGACGAACGTGATCCGTCTCGCGATCGGCTCACGGTCGGCGCCCACCAGGTCGATTTCCGGATCGTTCGTCCGCGTCCAGTAGCCGCCCACGCTCGAGGTGCCCTCGGGTAGGTAGCCGTCGGGCAGCCGGCGCAATGCCTCCCGCATCACGGGTTCGATCGCCCTGCCGCGCCAGGACGTCCAGGACGAGGAGATCCGCCGCAGCGTCAGATCGCCCCGTCCCCGTTCGATCTCGGGCAGGTACGGCGCCAGGAACGACAGCCAGAATCGCAGGTACGGGTCGGTCACCGTGTACCGGGTATCCCGGGAGGGCCTGGTCGACAGCGGCACGGAGACATCGACGATCCGCTTGTCGGTGAGCACCCGCAGCGCTCGCGTCAGCGATGCCTGCGGGAGCCCTCCGGACGCGCGGGAGATCATCGAGAAGGTGCGTTCGCCGGACCCGATCGCCCGCAGGACCACCCCCGCCTGGGATGCGGTGGGGAACTCGGCCGCGAGCGCTCGCTCGCCACTGACCAGCAACGCCGAGGTCGGATCGGTGACGGCGTCGGCGAGGTAGTCGCTCAGGGTGGCACCACCGGGCCACTCGTCGAGGATCAGCGGTAGCCCGCCGGAGACGAGATAGGCATCGAACGCCTCCGCAGCCGACAGATTGAGCATGTCCCGGACGTCGGCGGGGCTCAGCGGCGGTATCACCATCTCGGTGGCTCGCTGGTGGAACGGACGCCCGTAGTCGTTCAGTGCCTCCATCATCGCCAGGTCGGAGCCGATGCAGATCAGCAGGACCGGCCGCCGCGACAGTTCCCGGTCGAAGACCTTCTGCAGCGTGCCCTCGAAGCCGGGGTCGGTGGCGATCAGGTATGGCATCTCATCCAGAACGACCACGCTGGGCCGATCGGTGGGCAGGGCGGCGGCGAGCAGCGTGAGGGCGGCATCCCAGGTGGCCGGCTGCTGGGCCTGGAAGAGAGCGGCGCCGGGAAGCGTCGACCCGGCCACCGCCTCGACGAAGAGAGCGAGATCGGCGGTGACCGTGGGCTGCGCCGAGGCGGTGAAGAAGACGTGCGGGATGTCGGCGCGGTCGACGAACTCCTCCACCAGCCGGGACTTGCCGACCCGCCGCCGGCCGCGCATGAGCAGTGCCCGGCCAGGCCGACCGGCGCGGCCGCCGTCCCGAACCCGGCTGAGCATCCGGTTGAGCTGTGTGAGCTCCCGGCCACGCCCGACGAAGCCGTCCATACAACCATCCTTGATAGTTCCATTCGTGAAACACTCATGGATGAGTGTATTCCAGGAGGCGCCTCAGGCCGGGAATTGGACGGGTCACACCAGCCCGGCGTCGTGCACCAGCAGCGCCACCTGCACCCGGTTGTTCAGGTCGAGCCGGGTCAGCAGCCGGGAGACGTACGCCTTGACCGTCGCCACGCTCATGTACAGCTCGGCGGCGATCTCGGCGTTGGTGCGGCCCTGCCCGAGCGCGACCGCGACCTCCCGCTCCCGCTCACTGAGCCCGGCCAGCAGCCGCAGCGCCCGTTCCCGGCGCGGATCCGGCCCGGCCGCCGGGCCCGGGCCGGTGACGTGGTCGATCAACCGGCGGGTCACCGTCGGGGAGAGGGTGGCCTCCCCCGCCGCCACCCGGTGCACCGCCCGCACGATCTCGGCCGGCGGAGTGTCCTTGAGCAGGAACCCGCCCGCCCCGGCCCGCAGCGCGCGCAGCACCTGGTCGTCGGCGTCGAAGGTGGTCAGCACCAGCACCTCCGGCGGCCGGGGCAGCGCGCGCAGCGCCTCGGTGGCGGCCAGCCCGTCGAGCCGGGGCATCCGGATGTCCATCAGCACCACGTCCGGCGCGTACGCGGCGACCGCCGCGGGAACCTCGCTGCCGTCCGCCGCCTCGCCGACCACCAGCAGATCGGGCACCCCGCCGAGGATCATCGACAGACCGGCCCGGACCAGCGGGTCGTCGTCGACGATCAGCACCCGCACCGGCCCGTCGGGCGTCGACGGCGGCCCGGCGGCCGGTCCGGGTGCGCCCGGCGCCGACCCGGTCACGCCGGCCACGGCAGCCAGGCGGCCAGCCGGAAGTCACCGGTGTCGTCGCGGCCGTACTCCAGCCGCCCGCCGGCCAGGTGGACCCGTTCGGCGATGCCGACCAGGCCGGTGCCGGCACCGGGGATCTCCGGATCGGTGACCCCGCCGACCGGCCACCGGTTGCGGATCTCCACGGTCAGCCCGTCACCCGGGGCGCCGGCCACGTCGACGGTGACCGCGGCCCCGGCGGCGTGCTTGCGGGCGTTGGTCAACCCCTCCTGCACGATCCGGTAGACGCTGCGCCCGACCGCCGCCGGCAGCCGCTCCGCCGCACCGACCAGGTCGCGCACGCTGACCCGGACCCCGGCGACCCGGGACTCCTCAACCAGCGCGGGGAGGTCGGCCAGGGTGGGCTGCGGGCGTTCCGGCTCCTGCCCGGCGCCGGTCTCGGCGCGGAGCACCCCGATCACCTCGCGCAGGTCCTGCAACGCGGCGTGCGCGCTGCCCCGGATCACGCCGGCCGCCCGCGCCACCTCCTCCGGCGGCGCGTCCGGGCGGAACTCCAGCGCCCCGGCGTGCAGGCTGAGCAGCGAGATCCGGTGCGCCAGCACGTCGTGCATCTCCCGGGCGATCCGGGTGCGCTCCAGCTGCCGGGCCTGCGCCACCCGCAACTGCTGCTCCGCCTCAGCCCGCTCGGCGCGTTCCCGCAGCGACACCACCAGCTGCCGGCGGGCCCGGACGAACATCCCCCAGGCGAGCACGGCGACCAGGACCAGCACCGTCCAGATCATCGCCGGCCAGAACGCCATGCCGGGGTCGGGGCGCAGCTGGTAGTAGCCGAACGCGGTCAGCAGGTGCACGCCGGTCACCCCGGCCGCCAGCGGGATGGGCCGGTGCACGGTGAGCGTGAAGATGATGATCAGCAGCGCGCCCGAGGCGGTGACGGAGAACGCGGAGAGCGGCAGCGTGGCCACCGCCAGCCCCACCGGCCAGCGCCGGCGGACCCAGAGCCCGGCCGCGGTGGCCAGGCCGCAGACCGCGTCGACCTCCTCCAGCCACCACGGGCCGGTGTTCAGCGCGTAGCTCGGCTCGGGCGAGGCCGCGTCGGCGGCCGAGAGCAGCACCCAGACCAGGGCGATCAGGAAGCAGAGGCTGTCGATGATCCAGTCGCGGGTGGTCCGCCGCGGATGCCCGGCCGCCTCGGTCAGCGCGCCCGGCAGCAGCCAGGGGTGGTCCGGTGCGGCGGCGGTGCTGGTCACCTGGTCATGCTAGGCAGCGGTGCCGAGCACCGACCAGCTACCAAAGTCGAGACCTCGGCCTCGACCAAGGTAGCCACGAGGCGAGACCGCCGGCCGCTGCGGGCGACCGACCGGCTCCGGCAGGGTCGTCGGCATGATCACCGTCGAACACCTCACCAAGCGGTACGGGCGGCACACCGCCGTCGACGACGTGTCGTTCCGCTGCGAGCCGGGCACGGTCACCGGCTTCCTCGGCCCGAACGGCGCCGGCAAGTCCACCACCATGCGGATGATCTGCGGCCTCACCCCGCCGACCGCCGGTGGCAGCACGGTCAGCGGCCGCCCCTACCGGCAGCTGCCCAACCCCGGGCGCGAGGTGGGCGTGCTGCTGGACGCCTCGGCCCAGCACGCCGGGCGCACCGGCCGGGAGGCGCTGACCGTCGCCGCCCAGACGATGGGCGTGGACCGCCGGGAGGTGGCCGTCAAGCTCGACCTGGTCGGCCTGGACGGGGCCGCCGCGAAGCGCCGGGTGCGGGCGTACTCGCTGGGCATGCGGCAGCGGCTCGGTCTGGCGCACGCGCTGCTGGGCGATCCCCGGGTGCTGATCCTCGACGAGCCGGCCAACGGCCTCGACCCCGAGGGCATCTTCTGGATGCGCGGCCTGCTGCGCGACTTCGCCGACCGGGGCGGCACCGTGCTGCTCTCCTCGCACCTGCTGCGCGAGGTCGAGGCGGTGGCCGACCGGCTGGTGGTCATCGGCGGCGGCCGGATCGTGGCCCAGGGCGACAAGGCCGAACTGCTGGCCGGCGCCGGCACCCGGGTGCGCGCCCGGGACCAGCAGGCCCTGCGCCGGGCGCTGGACGCCGCCGGCCTCGACGTGACCGGTGGCGCCGACGGGGGGCTGCTCGTGCACGCCGAGGCCGAGGCCGTCGGCCAGGCCGCCGCCGACGCCGGCGTCGCGCTCACCGAGCTGCGCCCCGCCGACGGCGGCGGCCTGGAGCAGCTCTTCCTCACCCTCACCGCCGGCGAACCGAACGGCGCCGGCGCGAACCCCGGTGCCGGCGACAGCCGCACCACCGGCCAGCCGACCAGGGAGACCGTCCGATGACCACCAGCACCGTCGCCACCGCACCCGCCGCCGCGCCCCGGCGCCACCCTGGCCTACGCCGGCCGTCCCTGCTCCGGCTCACCGGGGTGGAGCTGCGCAAGCTGGTGGACACCCGGGCCGGGTTCTGGCTGCTGGTCACCATCGGGCTGGTCGCCGCCGCCATCGTCGTCCTCCAGTTGATCTACGCCAAGGACGCGGACCAGACCTTCACCAACTTCTTCCTCCCCTCGCTGCTGCCGGTCGGCATCCTGCTGCCGGTGCTCGGCATCCTGTCGATCACCAGCGAGTGGTCGCAGCGCACCGCGCTCACCACGTACGCCCTGGTGCCCCGGCGGGAGCGGGTGATCGCCGCGAAGCTCGCCGCGGTGGTGCTGGCCGCGCTGGCGTCGGTGCTGGCCAGCCTGGCGGTGGCCGCCGTCGGCACGCTGGTCGCCGGGGCCACCGGCGGGGCCGGCACCTGGCGGATCGAGGGGTCGCTGCTGCTGAACGCGGTGGTGCTCCAGGTGGCCAGTGTGCTGATGGGCGCCGGCTTCGGCCTGCTGCTGCTGAACACCCCGCTGGCCATCGTCAGCTACCTGGTGCTGCCGACCCTCTGGTCGATCCTCGGCGAACTGGTCCGGCCGCTGCGCGGGCCGGCCGGCTGGCTGGACACCGGGCGCACCATGGAGCCGCTGCTCACCCCGGACGTCACCGGCGAGCAGTGGGGCCGGCTCGGGGTGTCGCTGCTGGTCTGGCTGGTCGTGCCGCTGGTCGCCGGCCTGGTCCGTACGCTGCGCCGCGAGGTGTCCTGAGCATGGACGGTTACGGCGTGCCCACCCGGGTCGACGGCGGCGCGGCCGAGCTGGCGGTCCTCTGGGTGGGCCTGCCGGCGGCCGGCGCCGGGGCCGGCGCGCTGCTGGCCCGGTTCGCCGGCTGGATCGCCGAGCTGCCCTGGGCGCCGGTGCAGCAGCTGTTCGAGGTCGTCGACCGGCTCCCTGACCCGCAGGCCGGCATCGGCGGGCTGGCCGTCGGCGCGCTGGGCGGGTTGGTGCTCGGTGCCATGGGCGCCGCGGACCGGCTGGTCGTCACCGTCGACGTCGAGCGGGTCCGGCTGCGCCGCGGCGGCGCGGAGCGGGACGTCGAGCGGCGGGCGACCCGGGCGGTCTTCGTCGACGGCAAGGACCTCGTGCTGCTCGGCGGCGACGACGAGGAACTGGCCCGGGAGCGGTCGGACCTGTCCGCCGGCCGGCTGTCCGACGCCTTCCGCGGGCGCGGCTGGCCGTGGACCGACGGCGACCCGCACCGGGACGCGTACCGGCGGTGGGTGCCGGGGCTGCCGGGGCTGCCCAGTGGCGCGGACGCGCTGCTGCGGGCCCGCCAGCGCGCCCTGGACAAGGAGAAGGGCGGCGAGGTCCGCGAGTTGCGTGTGGAACTGGCCCGCCTCGGCGTGGTGGTCCGCGACGACGGCAAGCGCCAGTACTGGCGGCTGACCCGATCGGCGGTACCCGGACCGGACCCGGCGACTTCCGGTGAGCGGGAGGTCGACGAACGGTAGCGTTGCTGGCGACGGAGCCTTCGGGCTGGGCGCTGGGAGCGCACGATGACCGAGCAGCAGCCGTACCGGGTGGTGGCGCGGCAACCCGGCTTCGAGCTGCGCCGCTATCCGGCCCACCTGGTGGCCGAGATGCAGGTCGAAGGGACCTTCGAACGGGTCGCCGCCGAGGCGTTCCGGCCGCTGGCCGCGTACCTCGGCGGCGCCCACCGGACGCGGGCGGCCGGCGCGGGCGGCCCGGTCGCGCAGCGGGCCGGGGCGGAGGCGATCGCGATGAGGGCGCCGGTGGTGCAGGAGGAGGGGGACCGCCCGGGCAGCTGGCTGGTGCGGTTCGTGCTGCCGGCCCGGTTCACCGCGGCCACCCTGCCCGAGCCCACCGATCCTCGGGTGCGGATCCGGGAGATCCCCGAACAGCTCGCCGCCGCCGTCCGGTTCGCCGGGCGGTGGACGGCGCGGGAGTTCGACCGGCGGGCCACCGCGCTGGGCCGGGCGGTCATCGCCGCCGGCCTGCGCCCGACCGGGGCGGTCCGCTACGCCCGCTTCGACCCGCCGTGGCGACCCTGGTTCCTGCGCCGCAACGAGGTGGTGCTTCCGGTCGCCGAGTGAGTCGGGCGCACCTCGCCGGCCGCGCTCCTCGTTGGAGATTTGCGCGTGCCGGGTCCGGGTAACGCAGGACGCGTCCCGCGCCGGGCGGGACCGGGAAGGGGGACGACGATGACCTCCGGCAGCGGCGTCACCGGCGGTGGCAGCGGCATCTTCCGGCGCAAGCCGGTCGAGGAGATCGCCGACACCAGCGCCGAGCAGCTGTCCCGGTCCCTCGGGCTGTGGCAGCTCACCGCGATCGGTGTCGGCGGCATCATCGGCGCCGGCATCTTCGCCCTGGCCGGCGCGGTGGCCAGCGAGACCGCCGGCCCGGCGGTGCTGGTGTCCTTCCTGATCGCCGGCCTGGCCAGCGCGGCCGCCGCGCTGTCGTACGCGGAGTTCGCCGGCATGATCCCGAAGGCCGGCTCGGCCTACACCTACGGCTACGCCGTGCTCGGCGAGGCGGTGGGCTGGTTCATCGGCTGGGACCTGCTGCTGGAGTACACAGCGATCGTGGCGGTGGTCGCTATCGGCATCTCCGGCTACTTCAGCTTCCTCGTCGGCGAGCTGGGGCTGGAGCTGCCGGCCTGGATGCTCGGCGCGCCGGGCACCGGCGAGGGGCACGTGGTCGACCTCTTCGCGGTGGTGCTCTGCCTGCTGATCGCCTTCCTGCTCAACCGGGGCATCAAGACCGCCGCCCAGTTCGAGACGTTCGTCGTCGGGCTCAAGGTCGCGGTGGTGCTGCTGGTGATCGTGGTCGGCTTCTTCTACGTCAAGACGGCGAACTACTCGCCGTTCTTCCCGTTCGGGCTGAGTGGGGCGTTCACCGGCGCGGCCACCGTCTTCTTCGCGGTCTTCGGCTACGACGCGATGAGCACCGCCGCCGAGGAGTCCCGGGACGCCCGCCGGCACATGCCGAAGGCGATCGTCTACTCGCTGGCCATCTCGATGGTCCTGTACGTGTTGGCCACCCTGGTGCTGACCGGCATGCAGAACTACCGGGACATCGACCCGGAGAGCGGCTTCTCCTCGGCCTTCGCCTCGGTGGGCCTGTCCGGGCTGGCCAGCGTGATCGCGGTCGGCGCGATCATCGGCATCCTGACGGTGATGTTCACCTTCATGCTCGGCGTGACCCGGGTGTGGTTCTCGATGAGCCGGGACGGCCTGCTGCCCGCGTGGTTCGCCAAGCTGCACCCGGTGCGCCGGGTGCCCAGCCGGGTGACCTGGATCGTCGGGATCGGCTCCGCGTTGATCGCCGGCTTCCTGCCGATCCGCGAGGCCGCGGAACTGACCAACATCGGCATCCTGCTGGCCTTCGTGGTGGTCTGCATCGCGGTGATCGTGCTGCGCTACCGCCACCCCGACGCGCCGCGGACGTTCCGGCTGCCGGGCATGCCGGTGGTGCCGGCGGTCGGCGCGCTCTTCTCGGTCTGGCTGATCACCTTCCTGGCGCCGGAGACCTGGCTGCGGTTCGCTGTCTGGTTCGTGATCGGCGCGTTGATCTACGCCGGCTACGGCTACCGCCGGTCGGCGCTGGCCCGGCGCAGCCCGTCCGGCCCCTCCGGCTCGTCCGGCTCCTCCGGCCCCTCCGGCTCGTCCGGCGCCTCCGGCCCTTCCGGCTCGTCCGGCCCGTCGGGTCCGTCGGGGCGCTCCGGGCCGGCCGGGCGGTAGCCGAGGGCGGGCGGGAAGGCCAGCAGCAACGCCATCCCGAGGCCGGCGAGCACCCCGGACAGCGAGTAGAGCACGTCGGAGTCGGCGCTGTTGATGGCGGTGTTGCCCGCCAGCGCGGTCAGCGGCGCGCCCAGGTTGAGCGGCAGGATGCCGATGACCACGATCAGCAGCATCGCGTACGGGCCGAGCAGGGCCGCCAGGGCGGCGAGGGCGTGCCACCGCCAGACCGGCCGCCCGTGCGGCCAGTCCCAGGCCAGCAGGGTCACCCCGGTCAGCAGCACCGCGCCGAGCAGCACGCCCGGCAGGATCCGCGGGCCGGGCGGCACCGCCCGCACCAGCAGGACGGCGGCGGCCGCCGCCGCACCGACCCCGACCGCCAGGCGCTGCCGGGCCGGGTGCCATCCCGGGGCCGCCGCCAGCGCGCAGCCGAGGGTCAGGGCGAGCAGCAGCAGGCTGGTGACGACCGCCGCCCGGTTCAGTTCCGGCTCCCGGTCGGTCGGTGACTCGATGCCCGCGGCGATCAGCACCGACACTCCGGTGACGCAGGCGGTGGCGACCAACGCCCGCCGATCGCGGCCACCGCGCTGCCGGCGTACGGCGAGGGCGGCGGCGCCGGCGACGGCCGCGCAGCCGGCGACGGCGAGCAGCACGGTGAAGCCCGCCCCGGTGGGGTCGGCCCGGTCCACGGCCACGTCGGCGGCCAGCCACGCGCCGCCCAGCAGCACCGCCGGAACGCTCCACCGGCGGTTGCCGCCGCCGGCCAGCACCAGCCCCGCAACCGCCCCGACGATCGCGACGAAGCGCAGGTCGCGGGCCCAGTAGGCGTTGTTGCCGCGCAGCGCCTCGGGCCACGGCCCGACCTGCTCGGTCAGCGGTTGCAGGACGGTCATCCCGAGCGCCCAGAGCACCGCGGCGACCGCGGCGAGGAGGAGTCCGGCGGGGCGTACGCGCATGGCCCGCACCCTAGCCGGCCGTCCCCCCGACCGGCGGCCCCGGGACGGCCGTGGGCCCGCACCGGCGAACCGGTGCGGGCCCACGGGTTATGGGGTGGTGCTATCGCTTGTTGCCGGTGTCGCCGACCCGGAAGGTGTGGTCCGCGTCGCCGTGCGAACCGGTTCTCGCCTGCGCTTTCGCTCCTTAGCAGACCACCGGAAACGATCGATGCGAAGAGCCGCCGGATCACATCTGCGTCACGAACGCGGTCACCCGCCGGCCCGCACGGCCGACCCCCGGCGCAGCATCCGCCAGGCCGGTACGACGCTCGCCGCGAGCGCGAGCAGCAGGCACAGCCCGACGACGCCGCCGACCACCGGCCACGGGACGACGAGGTCGACCGGCGCGCCGGCCTGCTCGGCGAGGCCGGCCCGGATGCTCACCAGGCCGGCGAACGCGACCGCCCCGCCGAGCAGCGCGCCGAGCGCCACCACCAACGCCGACTCCGCGGCGACCAGCCGCAGGACCTGCCGCCGGGTCGCCCCGGCCAGCCGGATCAGCCGCAGGTCGGCGGCGCGGCCGGCGGCGGCCGCCAGCAGGGTGTTGACCACCGCGATCCCGCCGTAGCCGGCCGTCACCGCGATCAGCAGCAGGGTGGCCAACCAGACCAACCGGTCCTCCGCCTGGTCCGCCTCGGCGGCCCAGGTGGCGACGTCGACCACCCGGGCGCCGGCGGGTGGGTCGACCGGCGCGGTCAGGTACACCGCCGAGGTCAGCGCCGACGGATCGTGCGCCCGGACGGCGGCGCGGGGCAGGAGCAGGTCACCGGGGAGCGAGTCGTCGGTCACCACGGCGACGACCCGCAGCGGCACCCGTTCCCCGTCGGCGAAGACCACCGGGAAGGGCCGGGCCGGCAGCGCGACGGTGGCTCCGGCCGCCGAGGCGCTGAGCACCACGGCGTCGTCGCCGCGCAGGTCCGACAGGGAGCCGGCGAGGACGGTGAGCGCCCGGTTCGCCGTGGCGAACGCCGCCGGCTCGACACCGAGCGCGGTCAGCGGACGAATCCCGTCGGTCGGCGGGTCACCGGTCACGAACACCGTGGTCGGCAGGACCGACGCGCCGCCAGCCGCGGCGACCGCCGGGTCGGCGAGGCCGGGGGCCCGGTCCGGCAGCAGCACCCAGCCGGCGTTCACGACGCTCAGCCGGCCGACCGCGTACCCGGCGGTGGAGGTCTGCACCATTCCGGACACCAGCACGGCGAAGGCGACGGTGAGCAGGACCGGGGCGGCGGTGGACGCGGTGCTCCGGGTGGCGGTCGAGGCGCCGGCGCGTACCAGCAACCCGATGGCGCCGCCGCGCCGCCGCACCGGCGGGTGGAGCAGCCGGACGAGCGGCCCGACGAACACCGGCGCGAGCGCGGCCGCGCCGGTGACCAACGCCATCACCGCGAGCAGGGCGGACGACGCCCCCTCCTGCGCGTCGGCACTGGTGGCGGTCGCGAGCCCGAGCACCGCACCGGCGGCGACGAGCAGCCCACCCGCCGCCGCCCGCAACCGCCCGATCGGCCGCTGCTCCACGGCCGACTCGCGCAGCGCCGCCAGCGGCCGGACCCGCGCGGCCCGCCGGGACGCCGTCCACACCGCCAGCAGCGCGATCACCGGCCCGGCCACCAGCGCGACCACGACCGGCCAGCGGGTGTACCGGAGGCGGAAGGTCGCCGGCTCGAAGCCGACGTCGACCAACAGCCGGCCCACCGCCGGGGCCAGCGCGGCCCCGACCAGCAACCCGACGACCGCCCCGCCGGCACCGACCACCAGGGCGTGCCGGTACAGCATCCGGCGGACCTGGCGCGGGGTGGCCCCGACGGCGCGCAGCAGCGCCAGTTCCCGGCGGCGCTGCGCGACGGCGTAGGCGAACGCGGCGGCGACCACGAAGATCGTGACGAAGCCGGCGAGCGCGGCGGTGGCGGTGAGCACCTGCAGGCCGATCCAGCGGGTACGCGCGTCCGCCCGCGGTTCCAACCGGCCCCGCTCGTCGCCGGTGAGGACCCGGCCGTCACCGGCCACGACGCCGCGCGCGGCGGCGGCGACCCGGTCGGGGTCGGCGCCCGGTGCCAGCACGAGACCGATGACGCCGACCCCCGGCGCGAGGGTCGCGGCGACCTCGTCGGCCACGTGCACGCCCGGCGCGTCGAGCAGGCCGGTGACCCGGTACGCCTGCGGCCCGCTCGCGGTCAGCAGGGTGACCGGGTCACCGGGGCGCAGGCCGAGCGCGGCATCGACGACCACCTCGCCGGGGTGCCGGGGTGGCGCGCCCGCCGTCAACCGCGGCCCACCGAGGCGGGTGCTGGACCAACCGTGTCCCTGGTGGGCGTCCTGCCGCTGGCCGTCGGTGGCCGGGGGGCGACCGTCCACGATGGGCTGGGCATAGAACGTCCGGTCCGGCACGGCCGCCGCGACGCCGGGCAGTCCGGCCAACCGCGCCACGAGTTCGCTCGCCCGCGCCGACGACCAGGGCCGGGTGGGCGCG